>NZ_JBPKJK010000267.1:0-7629 GCF_051756985.1 Saccharothrix sabaoui | reverse complement strand
GGGGCGGGGACGAAACCGATGGTCAGCAGCACGTTGGCGTACAGCCTGCCGTCGCCGGTGGCGACGCAGACGGCCAGCTCCGGCGCGCGGCACGCGTCGTAGAAGTCCTGGCGCGCCAGCGGTCGCAGCGGCAGGTCCGGGCCGAGCAGGCGTTCGTACGCGGCCCACACCGGGGGAGTGCCGCCCTCGTCGGGCCGCATGGTGTGCACGGCCTCCACGGGGACCGCGGACAGCACCGGTTCCAGCACCTCGTCCACCGCCACCAGGCCGGGGCGCAGGTTCAGGTGCACGATCTCGGCCCGGTGGTGGGTGTTGGTGCGGTGCGCGTAGTTGGCGTCCGCGATCAACACCCTGCTCCCGTGGCCCGCGGTGGCCAGGGCGGTGAGCAGGGGCGGGTGCAGCAGGGGGTAGCGCAGCATCTGTGGGACCTCACTCCAGGACGAAGGTGGCGTCGGCGCGCCCGAGCGCGTCGGACACCTGGTTGAGCACGACCCGCGAGTTCGCGTGCCGCAGGTAGTGGCCGGGGTGGTTCTGCGCCTCGAACGACACGGCCGCGCCGTTCGCCAGGCCCGCCCGGCGGGTGAAGCTCGCGTCGCCCCGGAACGACGCCGAGCCGTCGTTGCGCTCCACGTGCACCTGGAAGTCGCGGTGCCGCAGGTAGTACCCCGGGAAGTTCGCGGACTCCAGCGACACCGTGCCCGACCCGGCCAGGCCGGTCACGAGCCGGAACTGCGAGTCCGCCAACGGCGACACGTTCGCGTCCAACCGGGCCGCGTAGTCGTAGTGCCGGACGAACGCGTCGGCCACGTTGGACGCCTTGAGCCGCACGGGCGTCGGGCCGTCCGCGACCGGGATGCCGAAGTCCGGCGTGCCGTCGGCCCTCCAGTAGACCTTCTGCACGCGGGTGCGGCGGTTGGGGTCGTTCAGCGGGTCGCCGGAGATGTCCCGGTAGCTCCGGTCGTGGTAGACCATGATGTCGCTCTGGCCGTCCTCGGACACCGTGAACGAGTTGTGCCCGGGGCCGTACTGGCTCGTCGCCGCGTTGCTCTGGAACACCGGGTTGGCGCTCTTGGTCCACGACGCCGGGTCGAGCAGGTTCGCCGACGCCGACGCGCTGAGCATCCCCAGGCAGTAGTTGGCGTCCGTCGCGCTCGCCGAGTAGGTGAGGAACACCCGCCCGCCGCGCTGCACCACGGCCGGTCCCTCGGCGACCTTGTGCCCGCGGGTCTCCCAGGCGAGGGTCGGCACGACCAGCCGCGCGACGGTGCCGGTGACCTGCCACGGGTTCGCGCCCATCCGGGCGAGGTAGACGTTGGAGTTGGTGGAGATCCCCGGTTCGGCCTGCGCCCAGGTCAGGTAGCGCGTGCCGTTGACCGCGAAGGTGGACATGTCCAGGGAGAAGGTGTCCCACGGGACGTTGACCCTGCCGCGCTCGGTCCACGTTCCGGTGAGCGGGTTGGCGCTGCTGTTCTCCAGCACGTAGGGCCGGATGCGCCACACGTCGTCGGTGCGGCCGGCGGCGAAGTAGACGTACCACCTGCCGTTGACGTGGTGGATCTCCGGCGCCCAGATGTGCGCCCCCATCTCGCCGCCGGAGTGCTTGCGCCAGATCACCGACTCGGGCGCGGAGGCCAGGCCCTGGAGGGTTGTGGCGCGGCGCAGCACGATCCGGTCGTACTCGGGCGCGGTGGCGGTGAAGTAGTAGTAGCCGTCGGTGTGCTTGAAGACGTGCGGGTCGGCGCGGTTGTTCGCCACCGGGTTGGTGAACTGCGTCGCGGGTGACGCCGACGCGGCGGGCGTGCCGACCGCGACCAGCGCGGCGAGCAGGACCACGACGGCGGTCAGGGCACGGGTGAGCTGCGGGCGAGTGGGCACCATTGCCTCCTCTGGACAAGCCGGTCTGTTAACGCTAACAGCGACGTTTGCTCTGCTCAACCACTGTTCGTCGGAGAAATTGCCCCTTGACGCCGCCTGCTTGTTAGCGATAACAGGCTTGTTCCGGCTGGCCTTCGACGGGCGTTCAGCGGGCGTTCAGCGGGCGGCGGGGACCTCGTCCACCACGTCGGCCGCGATCGAGGCCGCCGCGTCCCCGTAGCGGGCGTCGAGGTCGTGGAACAGCTCCTCGGCGCGGATCGCGGGCCAGTCCTCGTCCAGGAGCTCGGCCGGCAGGTGCGGGTCCCGGCGCACCAGCCCGAGCCAGTCGGTGTGCAGGACGAGCTGGCGGGCCAGGTCATCGGGCAGCGCGGGCAGCGGGTCGGCTCGGCCCCAGCGGGCGATGAAGGCGCGGTAGCGGTCCGCGATGGACCCGGTGTCGAACACGCGGTGCACCAGGTCGGTCGAGTCGGTCGGCTTGGCGTGCCGCGCGCTGAACACGGTGACGTGGTCCGCGAGGCCGAGGCGGTCGACGATGCCGGCGGCGTCGCGCGCGCCCGAGGCGATCCACAGGCCGTTCTGGAGCATCCCGAACCCGGCCCACAGCAGGTGCGAGCGCAGCTCGTGCCGGTCGCCGCGGCGGCTGTCGGGCAGCGAGAAGCCGACCAGCGTCCAGGTTCCGTCCCAGGCCCGGTCGACCGCGCCGGTCTCCCGGACCCGCCGCCTGCCGTCGCGCAGCACCTCGGTGGCGTGGTCGGTGAGGCCGAAGTAGACGCGCCTGCCGTGCCGCTGCCGGGTGAGCAGGCCGCGCGCGGCCATCCTGGTGAGCGTCGAGCGCACCGCCTCCTCGGAGACGCCGACCCGGGAGAACACGTCGATGACGCCGCCGGAGTACACCGCCGTGCCGCGGTCGAGCACGTAGAGGCCGAGGAAGGCCAGCATCAGCGACTGCGGGCGCGCGGGCGGCGGCGCGTCCCCGGGGCTCACGGTCACGGGGTCCAGGGTAATCGGGGGCAATTACGTTGGGCAGCGTCTAGACGGCCGTCACGAAACTGCCGTAGCTTCGGCGTGCGCCATGAACCGGAACTACGCCTGGACGCGAGGTCCGCCGTGCCGAACACCCAACTCCGCCGCGCCGTCGCGTCGAGCTTCGTCGGCAGCGTGATCGAGTACTACGACTTCCTCCTCTACGCCACCGCGTCCGCCGTGGTGTTCAACAAGGTGTTCTTCTCCTCGCTCGACCCGCTGGTCGGCACGATCGCCAGCTTCGGCACGTTCGCCACCGGCTACCTCGCCCGCCCGCTGGGCGGCGTCCTGTTCGGGCACTTCGGCGACCTGTTCGGCCGCAAGCGGGTCCTGGTGCTGACCATGGTGCTGATGGGCGTGTCGAGCACCCTGATCGGCCTGCTGCCCACCTACGCCCAGGCGGGCTGGCTCGCGCCGGCCGGGCTGGTCCTGCTGCGCGTGCTCCAGGGCGTCGCCGTCGGCGGCGAGTGGGGCGGGGCGGTGCTGATGTCGGCCGAGCACGCCACGAGCAGGCGGGGCCTGTGGGCGTCGTTCACCAACGCGGGCGCGCCCTGCGGCATGGTGCTGTCCACCGCCGCGCTCACCGCGACCGGCGCGGTCGTCGGCGAACGCGCGCTGCTCGACTGGGGCTGGCGCGTCCCGTTCCTGCTCAGCGTCGTGCTGCTGGGCGTGGGCCTGTTCATCCGCCACCGGGTCGAGGAGACGCCGGCGTTCCGGGCGCTGGACGCCCCGCGCCGCCGCGTGCCGCTGCTGGAGGTGCTCCGCGACCGACCGCGCGTGCTGCTGCTGGGCATCGGCCTCGGCCTGGCCGCGTTCGTCGTGCAGTCGACGCTGACGACGTTCGTGCTGGCGCACGGCGTGCAGGTCGGTCACGCCCGGCAGACCGTGCTCAACGCGCTGACGCTGTCCTCGGCGTGCGCCGTCGTCGGCATCCTGTCCTGGGCCGCGGTGTCCGACCGGTTCGGCCGGCGGCCCGTGCTGCTGGCGGGCGCGGCGTCGCTGGGGGTCTTCGGCTTCGCGCTGTTCCCGATGGTCGACGCCCGCGACACGACCCTGCTGGTGATCGCGCTGGTGCTGGGCCAGGGCGTGCTGCACCCCATGCTCTACGGGCCGCTCGCCGCGGTCTACAGCGAACTGTTCAGCACCGGGAACCGCTACACGGGGGCGTCGCTCGTCTACCAGGTGGCCGGCCTGGGCGCGGGGTTCGCGCCGCTGCTGTTCGCGGAGGTGCAGCGCGCCACCGGGGGGCGCGGCCTGGTGCTCGTCTCGTCCGTCATCGCCGCGTTCTGCCTGCTGAGCACGGGGTGCGCGCTGGCGCTGCGGGAGACCGGAACGCGCGAACTCCACCCGGCCGCCGTCGCCTGACGCGGCCGACCCGCTCTTGACGTTGGCGTGACTGCCATTTTAGGGTCCGGCATCTCGAAAACTTTCATCAAGGCTTTCGAAAGTTTCGGATACCCCACGCCGTCGTGAGGAAGCGAGACCTCCCTGATGAAGCCGACCCGCCTGGCCACCGCGGCACTCGCCGCCGTGGCCCTGTCGGTCCCGTTGGCGCTCGTGGCCTCGGCCGCGCCGAGCGTCGACCACCGGCCCCCCGGCCACGCCAAGAAGGACACCCTGCGCGAGGCCGCGCCCAAGGGGTTCCGCATCGGCACCGCCGTCGCCGGTGGCGGTCACCACGAGGACCAGCCGTACCCCGACCCCTTCTCCTCGGACCAGCCCTACCGCAAGGTCCTCGCCGCCGAGTTCAGCTCCGTCTCGGCCGAGAACCAGATGAAGTGGGAGTACGTCCACCCGGAGCGCGACCGCTACGACTTCGGCGCCGCGGACGCGATCGTCAGGTTCGCCAAGCGCAACGGCCAGGTCGTGCGCGGCCACACCCTGCTGTGGCACAGCCAGAACCCGGAGTGGCTGGAGCAGGGGAACTTCTCGAAGGAGGAGCTGCGCGCCATCCTGCGCGACCACGTCAAGACCGTCGTGGGCCGCTACCGGGGCGACATCCAGCAGTGGGACGTGGCCAACGAGATCTTCACCGAGACCGGTGAGCTGCGCACCACCGACAACATCTGGATCAGGGAGCTGGGCCCCGGCATCATCGCCGACGCGTTCCGCTGGGCGCACCAGGCCGACCCGAAGGCCAAGCTGTTCTTCAACGACTACGGCGTGGAGGGCGTGAACGCCAAGAGCGACGCCTACCTCGCGCTGATCAAGCAGCTCAAGGCGCAGCGCGTGCCCGTGCACGGCTTCTCCGCGCAGGCCCACCTGAGCACCCGCTACGGCTTCCCCGGTGACCTGGAGGCCAACCTGGACCGGTTCTCCGCGCTGGGCCTGGAGACCGCCATCACCGAGCTGGACGTGCGGATGGACCTGCCCGAGAGCGGCGTGCCGACCGAGGCTCAGCTCGCGCAGCAGGCCGACTACTACAACCGCACGCTCGTCGCCTGCCTGAACGTGGACGGCTGCGACTCGTTCACGATCTGGGGCTTCACCGACAAGTACTCCTGGGTCCCGGTGTTCTTCGAGGGCGAGGGCGCCGCGACGGTGATGTGGGACGACTTCTCCCGCAAGCCCGCGTACCACGCCCTGCGCGACACGCTCGCCAAGGCGGGCCGTCGCTGACCGTCCCCTGTGGACGCGCGGGGGCCGGTCGCCGACCGTCCCCCGCTCCGTCGTGCCCGGCCCCGGCCCAGTTGAGACCCGAAACATCCGCGAAACCCTTGGCCCGGGGGTGAACCCGGCAGATAGTTGTCGCCGCGCCCGCCGTCGGACGAAGGGGTTTCACGATGAGGTGGAGAACGGTGCTCCTGACCACCGGCCTGGTCCTGGGCCTGGCCGTGCCGGGCCAGGCCGCCGCCGGTCCGGTCGACAGCGGCCGGCCCGGCGTCGAGCCGACCATCGTCGACTCGACCCGGCACGGCGGGCGGACGGTGTCGTTCACGTTCGACGACGGCCCCAACCCGGTCGACACGCCGCGCCTGCTGCGGGTGCTGCGCAAGCACCACGTGAAGGCCGTGTTCTGCCTGTGGGGCGACCAGGTCGAGGCCAACCCGCGGCTGGTCCGCGCGATCGTCGCCGGCGGGCACACCCTGTGCAACCACGGCATGCACCACGACGACATGGGCACGTGGACGCCCGAGCAGGTCGAGGCCGACCTGAGGCAGACCGGCGCCGCGATCCGCCGCGCCGCCCCCGGCGCGCCCATCCGCTACTTCCGCGCGCCCTACGGCAGTTGGGGGCAGACGCCCGGCGTCGCCGCGAAGCTCGGCATGGTCCCGCTCGGCTGGCGGCTGGCCATCGCCGACTGGGAGCCGCCGGGCACCGACGTGCTGGTCCAGCGCCTGCTCGACGGCGTCACCGAGGGTGCCGTGGTGCTGATGCACGACGGGCCGAACGACCGCGCCCAGACGGTGGACGCCGTCGACCGGGTCGTCCCGCTGCTGCGCGCCGACGGCTGGCGCTTCGACCGCCCCGCCCGCGGCTGACCCGGAGGTACCCGTGCTGAAGCGTTCCCTCGGGGCGGTCGCGACCGCCCTGCTGCTCCTGGGCACGCCCCAGGCGTCCGCCGCGCCGCGCCCGACGTGGGTGGGGGCGTGGGCCACCTCGCCGACCACCGTGCCCGCGTCGGACACCACGTCGTTCGAGGACCAGACCCTGCGCCAGGTCGTGCGCCTGTCGGTCGGCGGGGGCGGCGTGCGGGTGCGGCTGTCCAACGAGTTCGGCACGCAGCCGCTCGTCATCGGCGAGGCGCACGTGGCGCGGCGGGCCGGGACGGGCGCGGCGATCGACCCGCGCAGCGACCGGCGGCTCACGTTCGGCGGGCGCACCTCGGTCACCGTGCCGCCGGGCGCGCCGCTGCTCAGCGACCCGGTGGCGCTGCCCGTGGCCGCCGACACCGACCTGGTGGTCAGCGTCCACCTGCCCCGGCGCACGCCCGCGACCACCGTGCACGCCTTCCCGTACCAGGACGGGTACGTGCTGGCGGGCAACGCCACCGGCCACGCCGACCCCGCGTCGACCGCCGTGCTGGGCAAGTGGCATTTCCTCACCGGCGTCGGCGTCACCGGTCCGCGCGGCGGCACCGTGGTGGCGTTCGGCGACTCGATCACCGACGGCGCGGAGACCACGCGCGGCGCGAACCGGCGCTGGCCCGACGTGCTGGCCCGGCGGTTCCAGGCCGACCGCGGCCTGCGGCACCTCGGCGTGGTCAACGCGGGCATCAGCGGCAACCGCCTGCTGCACGACCCGAACCCGCCCGCCGGCCACCCGGCGGAGGGCTACGCGAACTACTTCGGCCAGGCCGCCCTGCGCCGCTTCGACCGGGACGTGCTCGCCCAGCCCGGTGCCCGGCACGTCGTCGTGCTCCTCGGCGTGAACGACCTCGGCCACCCGGGCACCAGCGCCCCGCTGTCGGAGAAGGTGACCGCGCGGGACATCATCGACGCGCACCGCCGGCTCATCGCCCGTGCCCACGCGCAGGGGCTGCGCGCCTACGGCGGCACGATCACGCCGTTCAAGAACGACACGTTCGGCTTCTTCAGCCCGGAGAACGAGGCCGCGCGCCAGACCGTGAACCGGTGGATCAGGACCGGCGGCGAGTACGACGGTGTGGTCGACTTCGACCGCGCGGTCCGCGACCCGCGCGACCCGGAACGCCTGCTGCCCGTCTACGACAGCGGCGACCACCTGCACCCGAACGACGCCGGCATGGCCGCGATGGCCGACGCCGTGCCG
>NZ_JBPKJK010000266.1:0-7701 GCF_051756985.1 Saccharothrix sabaoui | reverse complement strand
GGCCGGGGGGAGGGGGCACGTCCGGACGGCACCGGGGTCGCCGGTGCCGGGACGGTCAGCGGCTCTCGCTGAAGTTCTGCTGGTACTGCGGGGTCGGGATGGTCAGCTCCCGGTAGCGGTTGGGCAGGTTCGCCCAGTCGAGGAACTCCCGGCGCCGCATGTCGAGGATCAGGTTGATCGTCACCTCGACGTCCAGCCCGGCCTCCTCGGCGATGCGCCGCACCGAGCGCGAGCCGTCGACGAGGCCCAGGATCGTCGCCTCGCGCGGGTCGCTCGGGCCCTTCTCGCCGTCGGCCGTGAGGCTCGTCGGGACCATGTCGGCGAAGTTCGGCGCGGTGAACTCGTACTGGCCGATGAACAGCCGGTCGAGCCGGGAGCCGAACAGGCAGTTCAGCGCGTCGCCCGCGGTCTCGACGATCGGCTTCGTGCGCAGGTTGAACGAGGTGTTGAGGATCATCGGCACCCCGGTCAGCTCGTCGAACCGCTCGATGAGCTTGCGGAACTTGCCCCCCTGCTCGGCGGCGACGGTCTGGATGCGGCACGTCCCGTCGACGTGGGTGATCTCCTCGATCGCCTCGCGCTTCTCCGGCAGCACCGGGCACACGAACAGCATGAAGGGGCTGTCCGGCACGGGGATCTCGAAGTAGTCCACCGCCCGCTCGGCCAGCACCGAGGCGGCGAACGGCCGGAACGCCTCGCGGAACTTCACCCGCGCGTTGAGCCGGTCCTTCATGCCCGGCAGGCCCGGGTGGCACAGGATCGACCGCGACCCCAGCGCCCGCGGCCCGTACTCGGCGCGGTCCTGGAACCAGCCGATGATCTCGCCGCGCTCGATCGCCTCGGCCGCCGCGCGCACCATCTCGTTCTCGTCCGCGTGGTGGACCGGGTCGCACGACCAGGTCTTGGCCGCCTGCTCGATCTGCTCCTTGGCCACCCGCGGCGGGCCGAGGTAGACGTCCATCATCCGCAGCGACTTCGGGTCCGCCGGCGCGGCGGACCCCGGCTCGTTGACGATGTTGTAGTGGGCGTAGAGCGCCGCGCCCGCGGCGTTGCCGTCGTCCGTCGCCGCCGGGAAGACGGAGATGGCGTCGATGTCCAGCTCGCGCGCCAGGCGCGCGTTGGTGGTGGAGTTGAGGAAGCAGCCGCCGGACAGCACGACGTTGCGGCTGCCGGAGATCTCCAGGCTCTTGTTGGTGAGGAAGAGCATGGCCTCCTCGAACTCCACCTGGATCTGGTAGGCCAGGTCCTTGTGGAGCTGCGTCATGGCCTCGCCGCGCTGCCTCGGCAGCAGCTGCGCGCCCGTCCCCGCGTGCTTCGCGAAGCCCAGGTCCACCAGCGACCGCGTGGCGTTGTCGAACCGCATCTCGCCGCTGCTCACGTCGATGAACAGCGAGTCGGCCGACAGGCGCTTGCCGTAGGGCGCGAGGCCCATGGTCTTGCCCGCGTCGTCGTACGCGGTGCCGGACTCGCGGAACCCGAGGGCCAGCGTGACGACCCGGTACAGCTCGCCCAGCCCGCCGATGTTCTCCGGCAGGTAGACGCCGCCGTTGTGGACGGTGCCCGCGATCCGCGTGCTGGACCGCGTCATGCGGAACAGCTCCTTGGGGCGCGCGCCCAGCGAGAACTCGAACGCGGTCTCCCGCTCGCGGTGGCCGCGGAAGATCGACCCGTAGGTGTCCACCACCACCGCCGCCGCGTCGGGGAGGCCGGAGGTGTAGAACGCCGCGCTCGCGTGCGCCAGGTGGTGCGCGGGGTGGGGGAGCGCGAGCCGCTTGCCCGTCGGGGCGAGCACGCCGAGGATGTCGAGCAGCCGCTCCTCCTCGTTCTGGTCGCCGGACTCGGTCGAGGTCCCGATCCAGTAGTCGACGTCGTCGATCGTGAGGCCCTGGCCGCCCAGCACCTCGATCGCCAGCCTCGTCATCGCGAGCGTGTACTCGTGCCACGGCACGGTGCCACGCTTCTGCTGCGTGATGCGCTCCAGCGCGAGAGCCGCCACGACGCGCCCGTCCTCGACCAGGCTCATGCTGCTGTCGTGGCTGAGATTGACACCTACGATCCGCATATATGACTTCTTCCGACAGTTGGCAGGCGTCTGCCTGACACGTGAGTACCGGATTCCGGTCGTGCGGTGGACAACGGCGCGGCCCGACCGGTGAACGCGCTCGGGTTCAGATGCCCTGGGCCTGCATCCGCCGTCGCAGGCTCAGCGGGCGCATGTCCGTCCACACTTCCTCGATGCGCGCCAGGCATTCGTCCTTGGTGCCCTCGGTGCCCTCCGCGAGCCATCCCGCAGGCGGTTCGCGGTCGGCCCACCACACCGAGTACTGCTCCTCCTCGTTGAGCACGACCCGCCAGCGGCGGTCGTCGGCGAGGTTCTCCGTCACCGAATCCTCCTGCTCTCCACGTTTGCAGCGGCCGGACGGAAGAGTGCTCGCCCCGGCAATATCCCGGCTATACGCGGCGAAACGGCCGCCGGACCGCCCGGAGCCGGGGAGCCGGCGCGCCCCGAGCCCGGGTGACGTCCGCGGGGCGGCACGGGCTGGCCATATAGCGGCCGTATTGCCGCGCCCACGAGGGTTGCCGGTCAGGCGTGCACGGACCCCGGAGGGGAGCACGCCACCGGATCAGGTCGCAGACAGGAGCCCCGATGGCCAGCAAGCCGGACGTGTCCGTGGATGCCCGCCGCGCGCAGCTGCTGTGGCGGCGCCTGCACGGCAGCGATGGCGCGTCCGCGCGCATCGGACGAGCGGACCGCTCCCGACCGCTGCCGCTGTCCCACGGGCAGGAGCAGATGTGGTTCCTCCAGCAGTTGCGGCCGGGCAGCTCCGAGTACCTCGTCCCGGTGGCGCTGCGGCTGTCCGGCGCCCTCGACGCCGACGCGCTCGGCCGGGCGTGGGACCAGGTGGTGGCGCGGCACGAGATCCTGCGCACCCGCTACGAGATGCGCGGCGGCGCGCCGGTCCAGGTCGTCGACGACGCCGTGCCGGGCCTGCTCCGCCCGGAGCGGCTCTCCGGGCGGTCGGTCGCCGAGCTGGACCGGCTCACCGACGAGGTCGTCCGGCGCGAGGCGAGCACGCCCCTCGACCTGGCGACCGAGTGGCCCTGCCGCGCGGTGCTGGTCGAGCGCTCGCCCGACGAGCACCTGCTGCTCCTCACGCTGCACCACATCGCGTGCGACGCGTGGTCCACCCGGGCGCTGCTCACCGAGCTGGCCGAGGGCTACCGCGCGATCCTGGCGGGCGAACCGCCCGCGCTGCCCGCGCTGCCCGTGCAGTACGCGGACTTCGCCGCCTGGCAGCGCGCCCGGATGTCCGAGGCGGACCGCAAGCGCCAGCTCGGCTACTGGACCGACGTGCTCGCGGGCATCACCCCCGTCGAGCTGCCCACCGACCGGCCGCGGCCGTCGGTGCGCGGCTACGCGGGCGCCCAGTTCGACCTGCGCGTCGAGCCCGAGCTGGCGGACCGGGTCGTCAAGCTCGCCCGCGGCGAGGGCGCGACGCCGTTCGTGGCGATCCTCACCGCGTTCCAGGCGGTGCTGAGCCGCTACGCCGGCCGGGCGGACGTGCCGGTCGGCACGATCGCCTCCTCCCGCACGCAGCCCGAGCTCCAGCACCTCGTCGGCTACGCGGTGAACACGCTGGTGATCCGCACCCGCTGGTCCGGCGACGTGTCGTTCCGCGCGCTGCTCAACCACGTCCGGGAGATCGTGCTGGACGCCTTCGACCACGACGCCGTGCCGTTCGCGCAGGTGGTGGACGCGGTGGAACCCGAGCGGGACCTGTCGCGGACGCCGCTGTTCCAGGTCGTGCTCACCATGCACGAGACCGACGGCGCGGCCGTCGAGCTGCCCGGCGTGACCGCCGAGCCGTACGCCGGCGACGGCCAGGTCGCCCGCTGCGACCTCGAACTCCAGGCCGCGCTGCTGCCCGACGGCTCGATCACCGCCCGGCTGCTCTACGCGACCGAGCTGTTCGACCGCGCCACCGTCGAGCGCATGGCCCGCCACTTCACCACCCTCCTCGAACGGGTCGTCGAGGAGCCCGACGCCCCGCTCTCCCGGGTGGACGTGCTGGACGGCGTCGAACGGGCCGTGCTGACGCTCCCGCCGCTCCCCGGCCTGGGCGGCGCGCCGGCGCTGGAGCGCTTCCACGACCGGGTGGCCGAGGTCCCCGACGCCGAGGCGGTCCGCACCGCGACCGGCGTCACCACCTTCGCCGAGCTGGACGCGCGGGCCGACCACCTGGCCCGCGTCCTGCGGTCGCACGGGCACGGCCCCGAGCGGGTCGCGGGCGTGCTGCTGGACCGCGGCCCCGACCTCATCGCCTCCTTCCTGGCCACCTGGAAGACGGGCGGCGCCTACCTGCCGATCGGGCCCGAGCTGCCCCCGGAGCGGTGGGCGCACCTGCTGGCCGACGCCGGCGCGCGCTGGGTGCTCACCGAGCGCGCGTACGCCGACCAGGTGCGCGTGGCGTTCGACGGGGAGGTGGTCGTCGTCGACGAGCCGCTGCCCGCCGACCTCCCGCCGGTCACCGCGCCCGACCTCGACCCCGACGCGCTGGCCTACGTCATCTACACCTCCGGCTCGACCGGCCGCCCCAAGGGCGTGCAGGTCACCCACCGGGGCCTGGCCAACCACCTCGACCACGTGCTCGCCGAGTACGTGGGGGACTCGACCGGCGGCGCGCCGCTGTTCTCGACCGTCGCCTCCGACGTGGTCGTCCCCGTGCTGTACGGGCCGCTGCTGGCCGGCCTGCCCGTGCACGTCCTCCCGCAGGACCTGGACCTGTCCGAGCTGGGGCCGGCCCTGCGCGCCGCCGCCCCGTTCAGCTTCGTCAAGCTCACCCCGGGCCACCTCGACGTGCTGGCCCACCAGCTCTCCGACGCCGACATCGACGGGCTGGCGGCGACCGTCGTGCCCGGCGGCGACGTGCTCACCGGGCACGTGGCGCGCCGGTGGGAGGAGATGCTCGGCGACGGGCGCGTGGTCAACGAGTACGGCCCCACCGAGATCACCGTCGGCAACTCGACGTGCCCGGTCGCCGACGCGCTCGACCGCGAGGTCATCCCGCTCGGCCGCCCCATGCCCGGCACCAGCATGTACGTCCTGGACGAGCGGCTGGAGCCGGTGCCGGTCGGCGTCGTCGGCGAGGTGTGCGTCGGCGGCGACGGCGTGGCCCGCGGCTACACCGGGATGCCCGCCATGACCGCGGACCGGTTCGTGCCCGACCCGTTCGGCCCGCCCGGGTCGCGCCTGTACCGCACCGGCGACCTGGGCAAGGTCCTGCCCGACGGGACGGTGGACTTCGTCGGCCGCCGCGACGACCAGGTCAAGATCCGCGGCTACCGGGTCGAGCTGGGCGAGGTCGAGGGCGTGCTCGGCACCCACGAGCACATCGGCCAGGCGCGCGTGCTGCTGCGCCGCGACGGCGACCGCGACCCCCGGCTGGCCGCCTACCTGGTGGCCGTCGACGGCGCGCCCGAGGTCGACGCGCAGGAGCTGCGCGACTGGCTCGGGCAGACCCTGCCCGAGTACATGGTCCCGGCCGACCTGGTCTACCTGGACCGGATGCCGCTGACCTCCAACGGCAAGCTCGACGTGGCCGCGCTGCCCGTGCCGGACGCCGGCGCGGACGTCGACTACGAGCGCCCGCGCACGCCCGACGAGGAGCGGATGGCCGCGGTGTGGGCCGACGTCCTCGGCGCGGAGCGGGTCGGCGTGCGGGACGGCTTCTTCGACCTCGGCGGCGACTCGATCCGCGCGGTCGCCCTCGTCGGCGCGCTGCGCGAGGCCGGGTTCGACGTGTCGGTGCGCGACATCTTCGCCGAGCGCACGGTGGCCGCGCTGTGCGCGCTGGTCGCCGAGAAGCCCCAGCTGGCCGACGTCGGCAGCACCGTGCGGCCGTTCGCCCTGATCGGGCTGGAGGACCGCAACCGGCTGCCGGAGGGCGTCGTCGACGCGTACCCGTTGTCGCGCAACCAGATCGGCATGCTGTTCGAGATGATGGCGGACGACCAGAACCGCTACCACAACGTCACCTCGTTCCGGGTGTTCGACGACAAGCCGTTCTCGCTCACCGCGATGACCCGCGCCACCGCGCTGGTCACCGAGCGGCACGAGGCGCTGCGCACCTCGCTGCACCTCACCGGCTACTCCGCGCCGATGCAGCTCGTGCACGCCACCGCCAAGATCCCGCTGGCCGTCAGCGACGCCTCCGGCTCGTCCCCGGAGGAGGTGCGGGCGCTGCTGCGCGAGCACTCCGACCGCGAGCGCCGCGAGCTGTTCGACCTGGAGACGCCCGGCCTGCTGCGGTTCTTCATCCACCTGACCGACGACGGCGTCTACTGGCTGTCGTGCACCGAGTGCCACCCCATCCTGGAGGGCTGGGGGCACCACACGCTCATCATGGAGCTGCTCAAGTGCTACGAGGCCCTGCGCGACGGTGAGGAGCCGCCGCCGTACGACCCGCCGGCCGTCCGGTTCGCCGACTTCGTCGCGGAGGAGGTCGCCGCGATCGCCTCGCGCGAGCACGCCGACCACTGGCGCGGCGTCGTCGAGGACTACGTGCCGGTGACCCCGCCGCAGGAGTGGGGCGACCCGGACGCGCCGGCCGGGCAGACGCGGCAGGCGTACGTCTCGTGGCGCGACCTCGACACCGCGCTGCGGGCACGGGCCAGCGAGGCCGGGGTGTCCATGAAGAGCGTCATGCTGGCCGCCTACGCCAAGGTGCTGTCGCAGCTGACCGACGAACCGGCGTTCCACGCCGGGCTCGTGTGCGACGCGCGCCCCGAGCGCACCGGTGCGGACCGCGTCTACGGCATGTACCTCAACACGGTGCCGTTCGCGGTCGACCGCGGCGCGCGGACGTGGCGGGACCTGCTGACGCAGGTGTTCGAGCGCGAGGTGGGGTTCTGGCCCTACCGGGGCTTCCCGCTGCCCGAGATCACCCGGCTCACCCGGACCGCCGGCCGGCTGATCACCGTGCTGTTCAACTACCAGGACTTCAACCAGGTCGAGTCCCGGCTCGTCGGCGACCTGGCGGGCGAGGACGACAGCCCGACCGAGTTCCCGCTCAGCATCTCCTCGCGCGCCGGGCACGTGTTCGTCACGGTCGACCCGCGGGTGGTCGGCGAGGAGCGGGCGATGGCCGTCGCGCTGATGTTCCGCGCGGTGCTGGAGTCGATCGCCGCCGGCCTCGACGGCGACGCGTCCGCCACCTACCTGCCGCCGGGCGAGCGCGAGCAGCTGCTCGACTGGGCCCGCACGCCGGTGCGCCCGGTGCCCGGCGAGCCGATGACCAGCGCGATCGAGGCGTTCGAGCGGCAGGCGCGGCTCACCCCGGGCGCCCTGGCCGTCGAGTGCGCCGACGTGCGGCTGGACTACGCCGAGCTGGACGCCCGCGCCGAACGGCTCGCCGGTCGGCTGCGGTCGGCCGGGGTCGGCCCGGGGCGCGTGGTCGGCGTCGTGGCGCGGCGGGACGAGTGGCTGCTCGTGTCGCTGCTGGCCACCTGGAAGGCGGGCGCGGCCTACGTGCCGCTGGGCACCGAGCAGCCCGCCCGGCGGTGGGCGCTCGTGCTGGAGGACAGCGGCGCGGGCTGGGTCCTCACCGGGCAGGCCGACACGGAGAAGGTGGCCGAGTCGTTCTTCCCGGGCGAGGCGATCGTGGTGGACGGCGCGGTCGACGCCGCCCAGGTCGACGACCG
>NZ_JBPKJK010000265.1:0-7760 GCF_051756985.1 Saccharothrix sabaoui | reverse complement strand
GGCTGCTCCGCGTCCGGGTGCCGTCCGGGCAGGTCGGGCCGTCGGGCAGGTCGGGCAGGTCGGGCCGTCGGGCAGGTCGGGCAGGTCGGGGCCGTCGGGGCAGGTCGGGGCCGTCAGGGCAGGTCGGGCCGCACCGCACGCCACGACTCGACCTCGGCGCGCAGCCCGGCGTCCCGCACGTGGTCGACGAGGTGCAGCGCGTACCCGCTCAGGTTCCCGGCCCGCCGCAGCGAGCGGAGCACGTCGAGCGACTCCCCGTCCGGCGCGGCGCCGTCCCCCGGCAGCCGCCACGGGGTCGCCGCCGCCTCGGCGGACGTGCGGCCCACGACGTCCAGGAGCGCGCGGACCAGCGCGTCCGGGTCGAGCGCGGGGTCGGCGTCCGCCGGCCGCAGGCCGTGCCGGAGCAGCGCCGCGCAGAGGAGGAAGCACCGCTCGACTACGAGCCGGTCGTCGACGTCGCCGCACTCGCGCGCCACCCGCACGGCGGCGACCGCCAGCCCGGCGCGGGCGAGCCGCTCCTCCGGCGACGCCCCCTCCGGGGGTTCGAGCCCCGTCAGGAGGCCGAGCCACGAGTTCACGCGCTGCCCCGGTGCGGGGTCCCCGCGCAGGGCGAGCAGGCCCGCGCGGCGCGCGGCGGCGTCCAGGGGCAGCAGGTCCGCGGCGGCGCTCACCCGGCCAGCCCCGCGTCCCTGGCCAGCAGCGCCGCCTGCACCCGGTTGGTGAGGCCGAGCTTGGCGAGCAGCCTGCTCACGTAGGTCTTCACGGTCGCCTCGCTCATGTGCAGCCGCTGGCCGACGTCGGCGTTCGACATGCCCAGCCCGAGCAGGGACAGCACCTCGACCTCCCGCTCGGTGAGGCCCCGGACCTGCCGCACGGCCTCCTGGCGGCGCGGCTGGCCGACCTGGGCGACCATGCCGACGACGCGGCTGGTCACCATCGGCGACAGGTACGCCTCGCCCGCGTGCACGGCCCGCACCGCGCGCAGCAGCTCCTCGGGGGCCGAGTCCTTGAGCAGGAACCCGGCCGCGCCGTCGGACAGGGCGCGGACGATGTTGTCGTCCTCCCCGAACGTGGTCAGCACCACGACCCGCACGTGCGGCGCGACCGAGCGCAGCTCGCGGGCCGCCGCCAGGCCGTCCAGGCGCGGCATGCGGATGTCGAGCACGGCGACGTCCACCCGCCGCTCCCTGGCCAGGGCGACGGCCTCGCGGCCGTCACCGGCCTCGGCGACCAGCTCGATGTCGTCGGCTGTGCCGAGGATGGCCTTGATGCCCGCGCGCATCAGCGGCTCGTCGTCGGCGATGAGGACCCGGATCAACGTTCACATCCCCTGGAGGTGGGTGTTCTTCTCGACGAGCCGGCCGCCCGCGAAGCAGAACCGGACGACCCTGGTGGCCTGCGACCGGTAGCTCTGCTGGTCGGCCACGCGGTACTGGCACGTCGACCCGGCGGGTTCCGGCGGCGCGTCGGAGCTGAGGTCGCCCAGCGGCGGTTCGGCGCCGCCCGGCAGCCGCGACATCACCTCGCCCTCGGACCACCCGACCTCGATCGAGTCGTACAGCGGCTGGTCCACGACCTTGGTGAAGGGCTGCGTGCCGATCCACGTGTAGCCGCCCACGACCACCACCACGACGACCCCGGCGAGCAGGATCGAGCCGACGCCCGCCCACTTGCGGATGCCGGTCGGCTTGGCCGGCTCCGGCTGCTCCTCCTCGAACGGCTCGTCGTCCGCCGCGGCGGTGTCCTCGTAGGGCAGCAGGGCCGCGATCCGGAACCCGCCGGTGGGCAGTTCGCCGACGTGCAGCATGCCGCCCGCCAGCCGCACCCGCTCCCCCAGCCCGATCAGGCCGAACCCGGAGCCCCGGGGCTGCCTGGCCCGCGGCGGGTTGTTGCGGACCTCGACGACCAGCGCGTCCGGCTCGTACTTCACGGTGACCTGCACGCTCGCGCCCGGCGCGTGCTTGCTGGCGTTGGTCAGGCCCTCCTGGGCGATGCGGTAGGCGGCGTGGCTGACCTTCGCGGGCAGCGGCACGGGCTGGCCGCCGCGCACCAGGCTGACCCGCACGCCGGCCCGCCGCGCGCCCTCGACCAGCTCGTCGATGGCGTCCACGGTGCGCCGGACCTGGTCCTCCTCGGGCTCGTCGCGCCGCAGCACGCCGATGACGCCGCGCAGCTCCTCCATCGCGGTCAGGGCGGCGGTGCGCAGCACCTGGACGGCCTCGCGCTGCTTGTCGCCCAGGCCGGTGTCGAGCGCCAGCGCGCCCGCGTGCACGGAGATGAGGCTGAGCCGGTGGCCGAGGCTGTCGTGCATGTCCTGGGCGATCCGGTTGCGCTCCCGCAGCCGCACCTGCCGCGACACCATCCGCCGCTCGCGCACCACCCGCTCCTCGCGCTCCTGCAACGCCGCGACCAGGGCGTTGCGCTGGGCGGTGTAGCGGCCGACGAGGAAGGGCAGGGCGATGACCATGCCGTAGACGGTGAGCATCACGAACGCCCCGAACGGGCCGGACAGGCCGGGCGTGGACACGCCCCAGGCCAGCATGTGCAGGGTGAGCGCGAGCACGGCGGTGAGCAGGGCGCGCTGCCACGGCACGATCCGGTAGCCGGCGCCGTAGGCCAGCATGACGACCAGGGCGAGCCCGCCGTGCTCGGTGCTGAACACGACCCACGTGCCGATCAGCAGCGCGAGCGCCGGGAACAGCAGCCGCGACAGGAACAGCGCCACGTAGCCGAGGCCGAGCGCCGCCACGCCCAGGGCGGACGAGCGCCAGTCGGTCGCGATGAGCCAGCCGGGGAACACGTCCATGACCAGCATCACCAGCACCGCGAGCACCTCGCGGCCGACGCGCCACGGCGTCACCCGGGCGAGGCGCCCGGCGTGGGTGCGCAGGAACGCGGTCGGCGCCTCCCGGAGGTCGGGCAGGTCGGGCCGGAACCGCTGGACGCGGTGCACGACAGGGGTCACAGGTGACCACGGTAGAGAACCCGCAGGTCGTCGGCCGCGTTCATTGGTCGCGAAGGTGCTCGACGAAAGTTGACGCGCGGCCGGCGCGGCGCGCCCGCCAGGTCACCACGAGCACGCCCGCGACCAGCAGGGCCGCGCTCACGCCCACCATCAGCGTGGACAGGGCGACGATCTCCGGCGAGACGCCGCGCTTCGACGCCTGGGCGTAGACGAACACCGGCAGCGTCGTCGAGCCCACCCCGGTCAGGTAGCTCGACGTCACCACGTCGTCGAAGGAGAGCAGGAACGCGAACGCGAACCCCGCCGCCACCGCCGGCGCCACCAGGGGCAGCGTGATCGTGCGGAAGGCGACCAGCGGACCGGCGCCCAGGTCGGCGGCGGCCTCCTCCAGCCGGTGGTCCATGCCCGCCACCCGGGCCCGCACCACCACGACGACGAAGCTCAGCGAGAACGCCACGTGCGCCGCCAGCAGCGCCCCGAACCCGAGCGGGATGCCGGCGAGCTTCACGCAGAACCCGAGCAGCGCCACCCCCAGCACCACCTCGGGGACGACCAGCGGCAGGCTGAGCAGGACCGTCCACAGCCCCCGCCCCGGGAACGCCCGGCGCAGCCCGAACGCGGCCAGCGTGCCGATCAGCGTGGCCACCACGGCGCTGGTCAGCGCCAGCCGCAGGGTCAGGCCGAGCGCGCCGAGCACGCGGTCGTCGGCGAACAGCTCGACGTACCAGCGGGTCGACAGCCCGGTGATCCGGCTCAGCGAGCGGGAGTCGTTGAACGACACGACGGCCAGCCACGCGATCGGCGCGTACAGGAACGCGAGGACCAGCGCGGCCACCCCGCCGAGCACCCACGGTCGCCGGGTCACAGCACGTCCTCCCCGCGCCTGCCGCGCAGCACCAGCACGACCACCACGAGCACGAGCAGCAGCACGGCCATCGCCGAGCCCAGCGGCCAGTTGTTGCCGCCCCGGAACTGGTCGTCGATGACGCTGCCGAACGTCGACTGGTCCACGCCGCCGAGCAGCCGGGGCGTCACGAAGTCGCCCGCCGCCGGCACCAGGACCAGCAGCGACCCGGCCAGCACGCCCGGCGCGACACCCGGCAGCACGACCCGGAAGAACGTCGAGGACCGGCCGTGGCCGAGGTCGTGGGACGCCTCGGCCAGCCGGAAGTCGAACCGCTCGCACGCCACGTACAGCGGCAGCACCATGAACGGCAGGAAGCCGTAGGTCAGGCCGAGCACCACCGCGCCGTGCGTCAGCAGGAACCCGCCCTCGCGGTCCAGCCCGACGTACCCGAGCAGCGTGTTGACCAGGCCCTCGCCGTCCAGCAGCGCCTTCCACGCGTAGATCCGGGCCAGGTAGCTCGACCAGAACGGCACCAGCACCGCCGCGAGCAGCGCCGTCCGGTACCTCCCGCCGTGCCGGGCGGTGAACCAGGCCAGCGGGAAGCCGAGGAGCAGGCACAGCAGCGTCGTGGCGGTCGCGTAGGCCAGCGTGCGGCCGAAGATCGGCAGGAACGCCGGGTTCAGGGCCGTCGCGTACGCCTGCGCGGTCCACGGCAGCACGGCCCGCGCCACGCCGGTGTCCCGGGTGGCGAAGCTGAACTGCACGACCAGCGCCAGGGGCGCGATCAGGAACAGGCCGAGCCACAGCCCGGTCGGCGCGAGCAGACCGGTGGCGACCAGCCAGCGGGGACGGGCCATCAGCCGGTCTTGACCCTGGTCCACGCGTCGGCGTAGCGGGCCTCCAGGTCCGCGCCGAGGTCCTTGGTGAACGGCAGCTTCGCCAACTGCTCCTCCGACGGGTACACCAGCGGGTCGTCCAGCAGCTCCGGCTCGATCATCAGCCGGGCGGACTCGTTGGGGCTGCCGTAGCGGATCGCGTTGGCGAGGGCGGCACCCACCTCGGGCCGCAGGACGTAGTCGATGAACCGGTGCGCGTTCGCGGCGTGCGGCGCGTCCTTGGGCACGCACAGCAGGTCGACGTAGGACAGGCCGCCCTCGGTCGGGATGGCGTACGCCACGTCCTCGTTGGCGTCGCGGGCCTGGAAGGCGTCGCCGGAGTACGCCTGCGCCAGCGGCACCTGGCCCGACGTGAGCGGCTCGATCACGTCCGAGGTGATCTGGCCGAGCTTCTTCTTCAGCGCCAGCAGCGCGGCGGCGGCCTCGTCCACCTGCTTCACGTCCGTGGTGTTCGGGTCGTGGCCCAGCACGAGCAGGCCCAGCGCCATGGCGTCGCGCGCCTCGTCGAGGATCGAGCTGCGGCCCTGCGCGGCGGCCAGGTCGAAGGCCGAGAACCCCGTCACGTCGCCGAGCTGGGACTTCGAGTACGCCAGGCCCGTCGTGCCCCACGCCCACGGCACCGAGTAGCGGTTGCCCGGGTCGTACTCGGCCTCGGTGAACCTCGGGCTCAGGTTGTGCAGGTTCGGGATCAGGTCGTGGTCCAGCGGCGAGAGCAGGCCCGAGCGCAGGAACCGGCGCAGGAAGTTGTCGCTCGGCACGACGAGGTCGTAGCCCGCCGCGCCGGAGGCGATCTTGGCCTCCATCTCGTCGTTGGTGCTGAAGTTGTCGTAGGTGACCTCGACGCCCGAGACCTCCGTGAAGCCCGACAGCGTGTCCGGCGCGATGTAGTCGGTCCAGTTGTAGAAGTTGAGCTTCGGCTCCTCGGTGGCGTTGGTCGCCTTCGTCGCCGAGGTCGCCGCGGCGCTCGTGCCGGACGGCGCCTCGCCCACGCCGCACGCGCCGGTCGCGGCCAGCGCGAAGAACGCGGAGGAGCGCAGCATCGTCCGGCGCGTCACCCGGGGGCCGGCGTCCCACAGACGGGCGATCCGGAGGTTCTTGTCGGTCATCTGCGCTCGCTCTCCAGCAGGACGGTGAAGTCGGGGTCCCAGGCCATGCGCACGGGTTGTCCGGGCGCGCCCGCGTCGGTGGTGCGGCGGGTGTTCTGGACGAACGCGACCAGCTTGCCGCCGCCCGGCACGTCCACCACGTACTGCGTGGACACACCGGTGTAGACGACGTCGCGCACGGTGCCGGTGAGCACGCACCAGCCCGTCGGCGGCTCGTCGTCGAGGTCGTGCAGGTGCACCTTCTCCGGCCGCACGGTCGCCGCGACCCGCTGCCCGTGGTTCACCGACCGGGTGAGGGGCGCGCGCAGGCCGGTGACGCCCGGCGCGTCCAGCACCGCCCAGCCGGCGTCCACACCGGACACCGTGGCGTCCAGGATGTTCGAGGTGCCGATGAAGCCGGCCACGAAGCGGGTCGCCGGGCGCTCGTAGACGTCCTCCGGGTAGCCGACCTGCTCCAGCCGGCCCGCGTTCATCACGGCGACCCGGTGGGACAGCACCAGCGCCTCCTCCTGGTCGTGCGTCACGTAGAGGAACGTGGTGCCGACCTCGCGCTGGATGCGCATCAGCTCGATCTGGAGCTCCTTGCGCAGAACCGCGTCCAGCGCGCCCAGCGGCTCGTCGAGCAGGAGGAGCTGCGGGCCCGCGGCGAGCGCGCGGGCGATGGCGACCCGCTGCTGCTGGCCGCCGGACAGCTGCGCGGGCCGCCGCTTGGCGTACTGCCCGAGTCGAACCAGTTCCAGGTGCTCACCGACCACCTTCTTCAGCTCCGGGCCCCTGGTGCCCTTGCGCTTGACGCCGTAGGCCACGTTGTCCCACACCGACATGTGCGGGAACAGCGCGTAGGACTGGAACACGGTGTTCACGTCACGTCGGTGCGGCGGGACGCCCACCATGTCGACGCCGTCCAGCTCGATCCTCCCCGACGTGGGGTGCTCGAACCCGGCGATCATGCGCAGCAGTGTCGTCTTGCCGCAGCCCGACGGGCCGAGGACGGAGAAGAACTCGCCCTCGTGCACGTTGAGCGTCACGTCGTTCACCGCGGTCTGGTCGGAGAAGCGCTTGGTGACGCCGTGGAGCCCGACCTCGACGGGTGCGAAGGTGTCGGGCATGCGTTCCTCGGCCGGGTGGAAGCCGTGGACCGGCTGATCGGTCAACTCGTCGCCTTTCTGGCAGCGCACAGCCCCGGGTGGCAGGGCGGGATCGGTGCGGACGCGCGCGAGGGGTGAGGGTAGACGCCGGAACCGCGCCGCGCACCTCACGTCCCGCGCGGCGCGGGCGTGTGCGACGATTGCGGCGTAGGTGAACGTGATCGGGCAGGAAGGTCGTGCGGCTGTGTCTTCGTCCTCGGAACTGGACAAGCGTCCGGCGGTCGACCCCCACGACGAGCCGTCGGTCGAGTGGGGTTGGCACGGCACCTTCCCGAAGGGCATCAAGATCGCGGGCTGGCTGTCCACGCTCTCCGTGTTCGCCCTGCTGATCGGCAACCACCACGGCCGCACCGAGGACCTCTGGGTCGTCCTGATCGGCCTCGCCATGGCCGCGGGCCTGATCTGGCTCCAGGTGCGCAGCCGCACCTCCTGGCGCCGCTGACCCCCCGCTCCTCCCGGTAGCCCTCGACGCCCCCGTGCGCGAGGGCTGTCCGCGTCCCTCCCCCACGTGAGGGTTCCTCCGCTCGCCCAAGGGGTGGGTGGTGCGCGGGCAACCGGTCCCACGGGCTGGGCACCGGTTGCCCGCACGGGCCTGCGGCAGTTGGCTCGGTGTCGCGCAGCGCACATGCACCTCCCACCCCCGGCAGAGGACGACGCACGTCCGTGACCGACGACGAGATCCGTTCGCCGGCGATCAGCCGGCGCCTGCTCGGCACGCGCGAGGTCGTCCTGGTCCACCACACCGACTGCGGCATGCCCACCGAGGTCGTCTGACGGTCACCGACCTCCGGGAAGGAC
>NZ_JBPKJK010000264.1:0-7762 GCF_051756985.1 Saccharothrix sabaoui | reverse complement strand
GGCCCGCCGGTGCGCGAGGCGGTGGCACGCCCGGACCGGCTCCGGCGGGCGCAGGTCGGTGAGCTCGGTGTCGAAGGTGGCGAGGATGCCCGCCCGCGCGGAGGACCTCGCGCCGTGGCCCGCGGGTCGGGTCACCGCGCCGGGCGACGCCGTCCACGCCACACCGCCCACCGCCGGGACGGGGCGGGTGCGGCCACCGCCGTGGGATCACCCGATCGTGCGACGATGCCCCGCCTGGAACTCGATGTGATCATGTGGCCCGACTCGCCGTGGCCGGTGATGCGGCAGGAGTGGCTGCGGGCCGAGGAGCTGGGGCTCGGCCGGGGTTGGCTGTACGACCACCTGAACCTGGCCGGCCGACCGGTGTGGCACGAGGCGTGCACGACGCTCGCGGCCGTCGCGGCGGCCACCTCGCGCATCGGGGTGGGCGCCATGGTGACCGCGCCGAACTTCCGCCACCCCGTCACCTCCGCCACCCCGTCACCTCCGCCACCCCGTCACCTCCGCCACCCCGTCACCTCCGCCACCCCGTCACCTCCGCCACCCCGTCACCTCCGCCACCCCGTCACCTCCGCCACCCCGTCACCTCCGCCAAGGCCGCGCACGGCGCGCTTCGCCGACCTGTGGATCACCCAGGACGTCGCCCAGGGCCCGGCCGCCTGTGCGGGCACGCCCCACGCCGAGGTCCGGCGCCAGGTCGAGCTGCTGGACCGGGTCTGCGTGGAGCAGGGTCGGGACCCCGGCACGCTGCCCCGCGCGGCGGTGCTCGGCTCCAGGTGCTCGAACAGGCCGCCGGGTCGGTCCGGGGGGCGTGAGCGCCTTCGTCCGGCGCACCGCGCGGTGCGCCGGACGGACGGGGCCTACCCGGGTGGTTCCGCGGCGCCGGTCATGATCGCGACGGCGTCGGACATGGAGATGGTCTTCGGGTCGACCACGGCCCTGCGGCGGCCGAGGCGCTGGATGTGGATGCGGTCGGCGACCTCGAACACGTGCGGCATGTTGTGGCTGATCAGGATCACCGGCAGGCCGCGCTCGCGCACCCGGAGCACGAGGTCGAGCACGGCGCGGGACTCGCGCACGCCCAGCGCCGCCGTGGGTTCGTCCATGATCACGACCCGGCTGCCGAACGCGGCGGCGCGGGCCACGGCGACGGCCTGGCGCTGCCCGCCGGACAGCGTCTCCACCGCCTGACCGGGGTTCTGGATGGTCATGATGCCCAGCGCGTCGAGCTGCCGCCGCGCCTCCTCGCGCATCCCGTTGCGGTCGAGCACCCGGAACACCGTGCCGAGCACGCCCTTGCGGCGGAGTTCGCGGCCCAGGAACAGGTTGGCCGCGATGTCCAGCGACGGCGAGACCGCGAGCGACTGGTGCACGGTCTCGATGCCCGCGTCGCGCGCGTCGATCGGCGAGCTGAACGACACCGGTTCGCCGTCGAGCAGGATCTCGCCCTCGTCCGGCACGAGGGCCCCGGACAGCGCCTTGATCAGGCTGGACTTGCCCGCGCCGTTGTCGCCGATGACGGCGAGGACCTCGCCGGGCAGCAGCTCCAGGTCGGAGCCCGCCAGGGCGGTCACCCGGCCGTAGCGCTTGACCAGGCCGCGGGCCTGCACCACCGGTGTCGTCACGGCTGCACCTTCCTGATCCACTGGTCCAGCGACACCGCGACGATGATCAGCACGCCCACGGCCAGGGTCTGCCACAGCACGTCCACGCCGGCCAGCGCGAGGCCGTTGCGGAACACGCCGACGATCAGCGCGCCGATCAGCGAGCCGACGATCGCGCCCCGGCCGCCGAACAGGCTGGTCCCGCCGATCACCACGGCGGTGATCGAGTCGAGGTTGTCCATCTGCCCGGCCTGCGGGCTGGCCGAGGCGATGCGGCCGATCAGCACCCACGCCGCCAGTGCGTACACCAGACCCGCCGTCGCGTACGCGCTCAGCAGCACGCGGCCGGTGCGGATGCCGGACAGGCGGGCGGCTTCGAGGTCGTCGCCGGTGGCGTAGACGTGGCGGCCCCAGGCGGTGTTCTTCAGCGCGAACGCCATCGCCGCGACCAGGACGACCACCATGACGGAGCCGTAGGTGACGCGGGTGCCGCCGACGGTGATCGTTTCACCGGTCCACAGCAGCAGCGGGGGCATGTCGGTGCCGCGGGTGGTGGCGCTCCCGGAGTACCAGAGGTTCAGCGCGAAGAACACGTTGAGCGTGCCCAGGGTGACGATGAACGGCGGCAGCTTCAGCCGCGTGACCAGCAGCCCGTTGAGCAGGCCGCACAGCGTGCCGACGACGAAGCCGAGCAGCAGCGCGGGCAGGCCGGGCAGCCCGGTGTCGGCGGCGACCTTGGCCATCACGATCGAGGTGAGCACCATGATCGCCCCGCAGGACAGGTCGATGCCCGCGGTGAGGATGACGATCGTCTGGCCGACGGCGAGGGTGCCGATGACCGCGACCTGTTGCAGCACCAGGGAGATGTTGCCCGGCGTGAGGAACCGGGGCGAGAGCACGGCGAACACGACGACGGCGACCAGCAGCACCACGGCGGGACCGATGGTGGCCCGGGCGTGCAGCAGGTGCTGGAGGCGGGTCAGGGGTGACGGGCGGGTCCCGCCACCGACCGGCGGGCGTGCTCCGGGCAGCGTGGTGGACATGGCTCAGCCCCAGCAGTTCCGCAGGCCCCAGGCGGAGTCCTTCGACTCGACCCCGGCCGCGGGCTGGTCGGTGATCAGCGTGACGCCGGTGTCCACGAAGTCCTTGCCGGCGGTGTTCTCCGGTTTCGTGCCGTCCTGGGCGAACTTCGCGATCGCCTCCACGCCGAGCTGCGCCATCTTCAGCGGGTACTGCTGCGCGGTGGCGCCGATGACGCCGGTCCCGACGTCCTCCACGCCGGGGCAGCCGCCGTCCACCGACACGACCACGACGTCCTCCTCCTTGCCCGCCGCCTTCAGCGCCTCGTGCGCGCCGGCCGCCGCGGGCTCGTTGACGGTGTAGACGAGGTTGATGCCGGGGTCCTTCTGGAGCAGGTTCTCCATCGCGGTCCGGCCGCCCTCGGGCGCGCCGTCGGTGACGTCGTGGCCCACGATCCGCGGGTCGCTCTCGTCGCCGATGCGGGTCCTGTCCGCCACGTCCACGCCGAAGCCCTCCAGGAAGCCCTGGTCGCGCTGCACGTCCACGGACACCTGGTTGGGGTTGAGGTCCAGCAGCCCGATCTTCGCCTGCCTGCCCTCGTCCTCGAACTTCGCCTTCGCCCACTGCCCGATCAGCCGGCCCGCCTGGTAGTTGTCGGTGGCGAACGTGGCGTCGGCGGCGTCGGCCGGTTCGAGCTGGGTGTCCAGGGCGATGACCAGCAGGCCGGCCGCGCGGGCCTTGTCCACCGAGGGCACGATCCCCTTCGAGTCGTTGGGCGTGATCAGGATGCCCTTCGCGCCCGCGCCGACCAGGTTCTCGATCGCGTCGACCTGCGACTGGTTGTCGCCGTCCTGCCTGCCCGCGAACGACTGCACCGTCACGCCGGTGCTGTCCGCGGCCTGCTGCGCGCCCTCCTTCATCTTCACGAAGAACGGGTTCGTGTCGGTCTTGGTCACCAACCCGACGAGCGTGCCGCCGCCGGCCGCGTCGCCGCCGTCCCCGCACCCGGTGACCAGCGCCAGCAGCGACACCGACACCAGGGCCGTGGCCGTGCGCGTGGCGCCCCTGCGCGCCCCTCCGGTCATGTCTCCTCCTACGTCAACGTTGACGTAACGGGTGTTCGACGGGGACGTGCTTCTCGTCGGGCCCGATTACGCTCTATCGCGAGCAGAAAAACTCATGCTTTCGCCCTCGGTAGGAGTAGAGGGAGGGCGGAGGACTTTTGCCGAGTCATCGTTGACGCTAGCTTCGTGCTCCAAGTCACGACAAGCCGCCGTTACGCAAGCGTTACTCGGGATGGAGCAGGGTCATGGATGCACGGGGTGCTCGGCGCGAGCCGACCATGCGGGACGTCGCCGCGCTCGCGGGGGTCAGCACGAAGACGGTGTCGCGGGTGATCAACGACCTGCCCGGCGCCGGTCCCGAGGTCGTCGAGCGCGTCCGCGACGCCGCGCGCGCCCTCGGCTACCGGCCCAACCTGACCGCCAGCAGCCTGCGCCGCTCCGACAGGCGCAGCGCCACCATCGGCGTGCTGTTCGAGGACCTGTCCAACCCGTTCGACGCCGCCCTGCTGCGCGCGGTCGAGGACCGGGCCCGGCAGGACGGCGTGCTGGTGCTGGCCGGCAGCAGCGAGGACGACCCGGACCTCCAGCGCGAACTGCTCACCTCCCTGGCCACCCGCCGCGTGGACGGCATGGTCGTCATGGCCGCCGGCGGCCACCAGGACGCGTTGCAGCAGGAACGGGAGCGCGGCACGCCGATGGTGCTGGTCGACCGCCCGCCGACGTTCGACGGCACGGACAGCGTCACCACCACCAACCGCGGCAGCTCCCGGGAGGCCGTGCTCCACCTGGCCGGTCACGGCCACCGGCACATCGCCTTCCTCGGCGACCGGCAGACCCTGTGGACCAGCCGCGAGCGCCACGCCGGCTACGTCGAGGGGATCGCCCACGCGGGTCTGACGCTGCGCGGGGAACTCGTCCGCACCGACCTGCACGGCCCCGACGCCGCCGACGCCGCC
Source organism: Saccharothrix sabaoui (assembly GCF_051756985.1). Lineage (NCBI taxonomy): Bacteria > Bacillati > Actinomycetota > Actinomycetes > Pseudonocardiales > Pseudonocardiaceae > Saccharothrix > Saccharothrix sabaoui. Next base: position 3,118 of record NZ_JBPKJK010000264.1, on the reverse strand, counting down.
ACCGCCGCCCTGTTCGACCTCGACGAGCCGCCGACCGCGCTGTTCACCGCGCAGAACCTGGTCACCGTCGGCGCGATGCGCGCCCTGCGCGCCCGCGACCTGCACCGCCGGGTCGCGCTGATCGGCTTCGACGACTTCCCGCTGGCCGACATGCTCGACCCCGGCGTCACCGTCCTGCGCCAGGACGTCCCGGCGCTCGGGCGGAAGGCCGCGGAACTCGTCTTCGCCCGGATCGGGGGCGACCAATCGCCGCCGACGCACGCCGTCGTCCCGGCCGCCCTCGTCCGCCGCGGCTCGGGCGAACTGCCCCCGCGCGGGGCGGGCGCGTGACGGGTCGCCGTTCTCCCCGGAGGACACCCGCACGGCCACGTGCCGCACCCGCCTCGTCCGTACGGCGGCCCTCGCGCGCGATCCGCGCCGGGAGAATCGGGGTGTCGAAGGGAGAGCCGAGTTGCCGCGCCTGGAACGCCCGCTGGTCGAGGACGACACGCCGGTGCTGCGGTTCGCCGGGGACCTGCGGCGGCTGCGGCACGTCGCCGGGTCGCCGTCCTACCGCGAACTCGGCCGCCTGGCGAACTACTCGCCCGCCGCGCTGTCCGAGGCGGCGGCCGGGCGCAGGGTGCCCAGCCTCGCGGTGACCCGGGCGTTCGTCCGGGCCTGCGGGGGAGACGTCGAGGAGTGGACCGCCCGCTGGCGGGAGCTGGCCGCCGGGGGACCCGACCGGGGCGACGCCCCGTACGCGGGGCTGGCCGCCTACCAGGTCGCCGACGCCGAGCGGTTCTTCGGGCGCGAGGCCGAGGTGGGCGGGCTGCTCGAACTGGTGCGGGAACGGCCGTTCGTCGGGGTGTTCGGCGCGTCCGGCGCGGGCAAGTCCTCGCTGCTGCGCGCGGGCCTGGCGGCGCGGTGGGGCGAGCACGTGGTCGTCACGCCCGGCCCGGACCCGATCACCGAGCTGGCGGCGGCGTTCGCCCGCGACCGGTCACCGGTCGACGTGCGCGCCGAACTCGCCGCCGACCCCGCCCACCTGCGCGTGCTGCTGCGCCACGCCGCCGACGACCTGCTGCTCGTGGTCGACCAGTTCGAGGAGGTCTTCACCCTCTGCGGGGAGGACGACCGCCGCTGGTTGGTGCGGGCGCTCACCCACGCCGCCGGGGCCGCCCGGGTCGTCGTCGGCGTGCGGGCCGACTTCTACGGGCACTGCGCCCGCCACCCCGAGCTGCTCGACGCGCTGCACCGCTCGCAGTCGCTCGTCGGCCCGATGACCGCCGAGCAGCTGCGCCGCGCGGTCGTCGAACCCGCGGCCCGGCGGGGCGCCTCGCTGGAGAACGCGTTGGTGGCGCGCCTGATCGCCGACGTCGCCGGCCGGCAGGGCGCGCTGCCGCTGGTCTCGCACGTGCTGGTGGAGACGTGGCGGCGGCGGCGCGGCGCGGTGCTCACGCTGGCCGGCTACGAGGACGCGGGCGGGGTCGAGCACGCCCTGGCGCGCACCGCCGAGCAGGTCCACGACGCGCTGCCCGAGCGGGACAGGCAGGCGGCGCGGCAGGTGTTCCTGCGCCTGGTGGCGCCCGGCGACGGCACCGAGGACACCCGTCGCCGCGTCGTCCGCGCCGAACTCGACGCGGGCGACGCGCTGCTCGACCGGCTCGCGGCGGCCAGGCTGGTCACCGTCGACCGCGACACCGTAGAGCTGACCCACGAGGCGCTGCTGCACGCGTGGCCCCGGCTGGCGGGCTGGCTCGCCGAGGACCGCGACGCGCTGCGCGCCCACCGCAGGCTCACCGGCGCCGCCGACGCCTGGCGCGCCCACGACCGCGACCCCGACGCGCTCTACCGCGGCGCGCACCTCGACCAGGCGCGCCGCCTGCTGCCCCGGCTCAACGAGGTCGAGCGCGAGTTCGTCGAGGCGGGCCTCGCCGCCGACCGCGACCGCGAGGCGTCGCGCCGGCGGGGCGTGCGCAGGCTGCGGCGGCTCGTCGCCTGCCTCGCCGCGCTCGTCCTGCTGCTCGCCGCCACCGCCGCGTACGCGGTCACCGCGCAGCGCGCCGCCACCCGCGAGCGCAACCAGGCGCTGTCGCTGCGCGCCGCCGACACCGCCCTGGCCCTGCTGGGCCGGCCGCGCGAGGCGGCGGCGCTCGCCCTGGCCGCCTACCGCGTCGCCCCCACCACCGAGGCGCGGGACGCGCTCCTGCTGGCCCGCGCGGCGGGCACCGCCACCGTCCTGGGCGACGGCTACGCGCGCGTGCCCGGCGGGATCACCGTGACCCACGAGCTCGCACCCGGTGCCGGGGCCGCCGCCTACCGCCTCTGGGACGGGGACCGGCCGGCGGGGCGGGTCGTGCTGCCGGCCGGGAGCTTCCTGGGGCTGTTCAGCGCCGACGAGCGCACCGCGCTGGCCGTGGTCCGCCCCGGCGAGTTCCAGGTGTGGGACCTCGGCGACCTCGACGCGCCGCGCCGGACCGCCGCCATGACCGACTCGCCGTTCCCCGGCGGCATCGACGCGGCGGGCACCCTGATGGCCGCCGTCGAGGACGGCGCCGCGGTCCACTGGCGCCCCGGCGACGCCACCCGCACCCGCCTGCCCGGTGACGGCGTGGAGGTCGCCGTGCCGCTGGACGACGGGACCGGCGTGGTCGTGGTGCGCCGCGACGGCGACCGCCGCGACGTGGAGGTGCGGTTCCTGGACGGGCGGACCACGCCGGTGCTGAGCCGTTCCACCCGCCTGGGGGTCGCGGTCGGGCCGGGCGGGCGGCTCGCCGTCTCCGACCTCGACGGCGGGCGCCTCACCGTGCTCGACGGCGGGGCCGGGACGCCGGTGGAGGCGGACGAGGTGCCGGAGGGGGCCGTGGTGGAGTTCTCGCGCGACGGGCGGAGCCTCACCGCCGTGCACCGCGACGCGGTGCGGCTGTGGGACCTGACCGGTGACCGGGAACCGCTGTCGCTGCGCGCGCCCGGGGTGGAGTTCGCCGGGGCGCGCTACGACGCCGCGAGCGGTGAGCTGCTGCTGCTGACCCTGCGCGACGGCGCGCTGTGGCGGCTCGCGGTGGACGTCGACCGCGCGGTGCGCGACGTGTGCGCCGACCCGGTCGGCGTCGACTGGGGGGAGCACTTCCCCGACGTG
>NZ_JBPKJK010000263.1:0-7856 GCF_051756985.1 Saccharothrix sabaoui | reverse complement strand
CGGTCGACACGGTCCCCCGCGGGTGGGCCGCGAGGTCGGGGTGGCGCGCGTCGCGCCTGCGCAGGGTGTCGCGGATGCGGGCGGTGACCGCCTCGCGGGTGCGTTCGGCGTCGTCGCCCAGCCGGCGGCTGCGGCCCGCCAGGTCGGCGGCTGCGGCCCGCAGGCCGGCGGCGGCGCGCAGCACCCCCGCCGAAGGACCCCCTTTGTCTATCGGGCCGCGCACCCTATGCTTCTGGGAGCGCTCCCAGAACGATGGACGCGGCCAGTGCCCCTGCCAACGACGGTGAAGGGACCACACGACGTGAGGTTGTTGCTGCTCGTCACGCTGATGGCGTCGACGCTCGCGGTGCCCGCGACCGCCGCCGCGGCGCCCGGCCCGTGGCTGGAGGCCGAGGACGGGACCCTCTCCGGCACCGTCGTGGAGTCGACCGTCGAGGGCTTCTCCGGCGCCGGCTACGTGGCCGGGTTCGACGAGCCCGCCGACGCGCTGACCATCACCGTGCCGGACAGCCCGGGCGGCCTGCACGACCTGACCGTCCGCTACGCCGCCCCGCACGGCCCGAAGAACGCCGCGCTGTCGCTCAACGGCAGCCCGGTGGGCGAGGTGCCGCTGGCCGAGAGCGCCGGGTTCACCGAGGCGACCGGCGCGAAGCTCCAGCTCGTCGAGGGCGACAACACGGTCACCTTCGGCACCGGGTGGGGCTGGTACCTGGTCGACGCCATCAGCCTCACGCCGAGCGCCCCGCCCGCGCCGGGCACGCACGAGGCCGAGGACGGCGAGCTGTCCGGCACGGTCGTCGAGTCCACCGTGCCGGGTTTCTCCGGCCGCGGCTACGTCGCGGGCTTCGACGCCGCGACCGACCACGTCACCATCACCGTCCCGGACAGCCCCGGCGGCCTGCACGACCTGTCGATCTCCTACGCCACGCCCTACGGCCCGAAGACCGCGTCGCTGTCGCTCAACGGCGCCGGCCTCGGCGACGTGGCGTTCCCGGAGAACCCGACGTTCACCGGCATCGCCGCGGGCAAGGTGCTGCTGAGCGAGGGCGACAACACCGTCACCATCACCAACAACTGGGGCTGGTACCTGATCGACTCGATCCGGGTGACGCCCAGCGCGCCGCGCGGACCGCACGGGGTGACCGGCGCCCTGACCGACCCGGCCGCCACCCCCGCCGCCAAGGGCCTCATGCGCTACCTCGCCGACAACTACGGCGAGAAGACCCTCTCCGGCCAGCAGGACCAGCCGAGCATCGACTGGGTCGAGCAGAACACCGGCAAGGCCCCGGCCATCGCGGGCCTCGACCTGATGGACTACTCGCCCAGCCGGGTCGAGCGCGGGACGACGGGCCGCGACGTCGACCAAGCCCTCGCCTACGACGCCCGCGGCGGCATCGTCACCCTGGCCTGGCACTGGAACGCCCCGTCCGGCCTGATCGACCAGCCGGGCAAGGAGTGGTGGCGCGGCTTCTACACCGACGCGACGACGTTCGACGTGGCCGCCGCGCTCGCCGACCCCGCCTCCACCGACCACGGCCTGCTGATCCGCGACATCGACGCCATCGCCGTGCAGCTCAAGCGCCTCGCCGACGCGAACGTGCCGGTGCTGTGGCGACCGCTGCACGAGGCCGAGGGCGGCTGGTTCTGGTGGGGCGCCAAGGGACCCGAGCCCGCCAAGGCGCTGTACCGGGTCCTGTACGACCGGCTGGTGCGCCACCACGGCCTGCACAACCTGGTCTGGGTGTGGAACTCGGTCGCGCCCGAGTGGTACCCGGGTGACGACGTCGTCGACGTGGTGAGCGTGGACTCCTACCCGCCGGTGGGCGACCACGGCCCCGTCATCGGCCCCTACGAGCGGCTGGTCGAGCTGGGCGGGGACCGCAAGCTCGTCGCGCTCGGCGAGGTCGGGTCCATCCCGGACCCGGAGCTGGTGCGCGCCTACGAGGCCCGGTGGAGCTGGTTCGTCACCTGGTCCGGTTCGTTCATCCAGGACGGCGTGACCAACCCGCTCGACTTCGTGCGCCGCGTCTACCACGACCCCGGCGTGATCACGCTCGACGAGCTGCCCGACTTCAAGCGCACCCCCGGCGACTGCACCGCGACCATGCGCGTGGTCGCCCGGTGGGGCAGCGGCTACCACGCCGAGGTCACCCTGCGCCACGCCGAGAACGCCCCGTCGAACGGGTGGGCGGTGACCTGGCAGCTCGGCGAGGGCCAGCGGATCGACGCGCGGTGGAGCGCGGGCATCACCACCAGCGGCACCACCGCCACGGCCACCAACCTGGCCTGGAACGCCGCCGTGAAGCCGGGGGAGAGCACCACCTTCGGCTTCCTGGCCACGGGTTCCCCGACAGCGCCTGCCTTGACTTGCGCTATCGGGTGATCGCGTCCGGTGGACCGGCGGGGGAGAACAGGGGACCGGACGCGGTGTCCGCACCCACCTCCCGCCACCACCGGGCCTGTTCGGGTGTCGTGACGCCGGTCGCGGTCAGGCCGAGGCCGGCGTCGCGCACCACCCCCAGCACCCCCGCCAGCGCGCGGGACACCGCCGACGCCGGTTCGGCGGCGGCGGACTGCGGCACCCGCACCGCGCGCACCGACAGCCCCTCGACCACCCGCACCAGGTCGCCGGGCGCGGCGGTGAAGTCCTCCACCTCGACGCCCACCCCGCCCTCGGCGAGGACCTCCAGGTTGTCCGCCGCCTCGCCGCGACCGCCGAACAACGCCTCCGCGGGCGCGCCGAGCCGCAGCGACGACGGCGCGAGCGCGGTGTCGGCCAGCGCCTCGCGCACCACGCCCACCAGGTCGGAGTCCGCGGCCTGGCCCGCCGTCAGCGCCCAGCGCACCGGCACGTCCCGGCCCAGCTCCTCGCGCCACGCCCGGGCCTGCCCGCACGCCTCGCGCAGCACCCACGCGCCCAGCGGCACGATCAGGCCGGTGTCGTCGGCCAGTGCCAGGCACTGCTCGTGCGGCACCTCGCCCAGCCTCGGGTGGTCCCACCGCAGCAGCACGTCGGCGGACTCGACCTCGCCGTCGGCCAGGCGCACCACCGGTCGGTAGAGCAGCTCCAGCTCGCCGTGCTCCCACGCGCCCGGCATCGTCGCGGCCAGGCTGAACGTGCGCCGGTCGCGGCCGTCCTGCGCCGGGTCGGCCAGCTCCCACTGCCGCCGCCCGCTCTCCCGGGCGCGGCGCAGCGTCAGGTCCGCCGAGTCGAGCAGGTCCAGCGGCGACGAGTCGCGCGGCGGGCGGTGCACGACGCCGATCGTCGCCGACACCGCGACCCGGTTGCCCCCCGAGGTGAACGGCGCGGACAGCAGGTCGTTGACGCGCCGGACGGTGCTCACCACGTCCGGCGTGCTCGCCGTGTTCTCCACCAGGATCGCGAACTCGTCGTGCCCGAACCGCGCCACCATCGCGTTCTCCCCGGCCACCAGGTCCTGCAACCGGCCGGCGACGACCTTGAGCACGTGGTCGCCGACCCGGCGGCCCAACCCGCCCGTGATGCGGGAGAAGCCGTCGAGGTCGAGGTGGTAGACGCTCACGCCGTAGCTCGGGTCGGCGGTCCGCAGCGCCTGCTCCAGCCTGCTGGTGAAGAACTGCCGGTTGGGCAGCCTGGTCAGCACGTCGTGCAGCGCCTGGTTGTTGAGCTGGCCCTGGAGCAGGTTCACGTCGGTGGCGTCCTCGGCGAGCACCACGACCCGCCGCGAGCCGTCCGCCTGGCGCAGCGGCGCGAGCGTGAGCACCACCCACGCCGGTTCGCCGTCGCCGCGCAGCAGCTGGTGCGGCTGCGTGATGGCCTCCGTGTTGCCCTCCACCAGCTCGGCCAGGTCGGCGCGCAGGGCCACCCGCCCGTCGGGGTGCGCGAGGTCGACCAGCCCGAGGCCCACCAGCTCCGCGGGCGGGCGGTCCACGATCCGCGCCAGCGCGGCGTTGGCCTCCACCAGCACGCCCTCGTGGTCGGCGACCGCGAGACCGGTGGAGGTGTGCTCCTCCACGATGTCCTGCTTGGCGCGCAGCACCTCCAGCTCGGCCTGCGACTGCCGCATCGCCCGGTACATCGAGCGGCCGAGCTGCTCCTGCTGCTCCAGCGTGCTCGTCCTGACCCGGTCCGCGAAGCCGGCGGCCAGCGCGGCGGTCACGTTCGCGACGCGCTCCGCGATCCGGTCGGCCGGGGCGAGCGAGGCCATGCCGAGCAGGCCCTTGGCCACGGCCTCCATCGACACCTGGAGCGCGTCCGCGGTGGTGCAGTTCAGGCCGACCAGCCCGGCGCCCACCTCGCGGCCCGCGCGGCCCGCCAGCGCCTCGGTCGCGACACCCGCGCACAGCCGCTCCACCAGGCCGAGCAGGTGCCGTTCGAGCTCGACGGCGGTCATCGGGACGAACGTCCGGGAACCGAGCAGGTAGGCCCACTTCTTGGCGAGCCTCGTCCGGGCGCGCAGCCCGTCCGCGTCCAGGGGGAGTGGAGCGGTCATCCCGGCTGCCCCGGTCACCGGCTCGCGTCCGGCGACGCCGGCTTGCGCCCGACGCCCACCCACACCTGGGTGTTGTCCTCGGCCCGGTCGGCGATGTCCCCGACGCCCGCCGGGCGCCACAGGGCGCAGCCGACGACACCGGGCTCGACCAGGTCGTAGCCGTCGAACAACTCCGACACCTCCTCGTGGGTGCGGTAGACCAGGTTGTCCTCGGCCCTGCTGCGGCGCACCTGGTCCGCCGCGCGGCGCATGGTCTCGGCCCGGTCGTCGGCCGTCGCGTGCGAGATCACCTGGTAGCTGCCGGCGGGCAGCCGGTCGCGGTAGCGGGCGAGCAGCCGCGCGGGCCGCTCGTCGGGGGTCAGGAAGTGCACGACCAGCAGCATCAGCAGGCCGACCGGCTCGTCGAGGTCCAGCAGCCCGGTGACCTCGGGCCTGCCCAGCAGGTCGTCGGGCTCGCGCAGGTCGGCCTGCACGGCCGCGGTCCGGTCGTCGTCGGCGAGCAGCAGGCGGCTGTGCGCGACGGCCACCGGGTCCTTGTCGACGTAGACGACCCGGGCGTCCGGGCAGAGCGCCCGCGCGACCTCGTGGACGTTGCCCACGGTCGGGATGCCCGAGCCGATGTCGAGGAACTGGCGCACGCCGCTCTCGACGAGGTGGGCGACCGCGCGGCGCAGGAACGCCCGGTTCAGCCGGACCAGGTCGCGCGCGCCGGGCAGGGCGGCGACCACCCTCTCCGCCATCGCCCGGTCCACCGCCAGGTTGTGGGCACCGCCCAGCAGGTAGTCGTAGGTCCGCGCGATGCTCGGCACGGTGGTGTCCACACCCTCGGGGACCCAGTCCAGGTCGTTCATCTGTTCTCCGGCAATGTCACGCTCGGGGGTCGGAACTGGACGACGATATCCAACCCCGTGTGGCTGTCAGGCACCAGCCGATCCATCAAGTTAACTCTAACGCGTGATGCCGCCGACGTCCGAACGGCGCATAGAGTGCACGCCGTCCACCACCGGCCGGAACCGGTGCGTCGAGTCGAGGAGCGGTGCGCCGATGACGGCGGACGCGAAATCCGGCGGAAAACGCGAGCCCCCCGCGGCTCCGGGGCGGTTACCCCTGCTCGGGCACACCGCGGCCCTGCTGGGACAACGCCTGGCGTTCACCGCGAAACTGCGATCACGTGGTCCCGTCGTGCGGGTCTACCTGGGAAAACTCCCCGTCTACTTCGTGACCACGGCCGAGTTGGCGCACCAGGTGCTCACCGCCGAGACGGACCGGTTCGACAAGGGCGTCTTCGTCGACAAACTGCGCGGTGTGTTCGGTGATGGCCTGGTCAGCACCAATGGTGAATTCTACCGGAGACAACGTCGGATGATCCAACCCGCGTTCCATCGCGGACCGCTGCGGGTGTATTCGGGGATGATGGGCGAATTGGCGTCCGACCTGGCGAATTCCTGGCGACCTGGACAGGTCGTCGCCCTCGACGAGGTGATGCAGGATTTCGCGATCTCCGTGGTGGGCCGCACGCTGTTCTCCCGGGAATTCGGTCCCGGGGTCGCCGCCGAGGTGCGCGCGCACGTCCCCGTCCTGATCCGGCTCGGCGTGGCGCGCGCCCTGTCCCCGGCCGTGCTGGAGCGGCTGCCCGTCCCCGCCAACCGCCGGTTCGACGAGGCCCTCGCCCACGTGCACCGCGTCGTGGACGACGTGGTCGACTCCGCGCGCGGCGAGCGGCAGGACCTGCTCTCGGCGCTGCTGTCCGCGCGCGACGGGGTCACCGGCGAGCCGATGAGCCGCCGGCAGGTCCGCGACGAGGTGGTCACCCTGCTCACCGCGGGCACGGAGACCACCGGGATCACCCTGTCCTGGCTGTTCCACGAACTCGCCCGGAACCCCGACGTCGAGCGGCGGGTGCACGCCGAGGTGGACGAGGTGCTGGCCGGACGGCCCGTCGCCACCGCCGACGACGTCGCGCGCATGCCGCACCTGCGCCGCGTCGTCACCGAGGTGCTGCGCGCCTACCCGCTGTGGCTGACGCTGCGCCGCACCAACACCGCCGTCTCGCTGGGCGGCGTCGACCTGCCCGCGGGCACCGAGGTCGGCCTCAGCCCGCACGCCCTGCACCACGACCCGCGCTACCACGCAGACCCGGAGCGCTTCGACCCCGACCGCTGGCTGCCCGAGCGCGCCGACGCCCTGCCCAAGGGCGCGTACGTGCCGTTCGCCGGCGGCCTGCACCACTGCCCGGGGCACGCGTTCGCGCACCTGGAGGTCGCGATCGCGACCGCCACCCTCGCCGCCCGCTGGCGGCTCGCACCCGTGCCGGGGAAACCCGTGCGCCCCAGGGTGATCGGCCTGCTGTACCCCAACCGGCTGCCGATGACCGTCCTGTCCCGTCCCCGATGAACTGGAGGTAGTCCTCCTTGCGGTACTCACTCGCCGCCGGTCTGGTCGCGCTCGTGGTGGCGTCGTCGCTGACGTCGGCCTCCGCCGAAGCCGGTCCCGCGTGCCGCCCCGTCGACGCACCGGTGACCGTCCTCGCCCAGCGCGAGGTGCTGCACGGCACGCTGTGCACGCCGGCCGGTGGCGCCACCACCGTCCAGGTGCTGATCCCCGGCGCCACCTACAACAGCTCCTACTGGGACTTCCCCGACGGCAGGCACTCGTTCCGCGCCGCGCAGAACGCCGCCGGGTTCGCCACGTTCGCCGTCGACCGGCTCGGCACCGGCCGCAGCTCCAAACCGCTCGCCGCCACGCTCACCGCGTTCACCCAGGCCGACGCCGTGCACCAGGTCGTGCAAGGTCTGCGGTCCGGCGCGTACGGCCCCCGGTTCGGACGGGTGGTCATCGGCGGTCACTCGCTCGGCGCGGCGATCAGCGTCGTCGAGGCGGGCACCTACCAGGACGTGGACGGCGTGCTGCTCACCGGCATGACGCACGCGGTCAACCCGGCCGGTGTCGCGGCGGCGTTCGCGAACTTCCGACCCGCCAACCTCGACCCGAAGTTCGGCCTGCTGCACCCGCTCGGCTACCTGACCACCGCCCCCGGCAGCCGCTACGACAGCTTCCACGCGCCCGGCCCGCTCGTGTCGGACGTCATGTCGGTGGAGGAGAGGACGAAGGACGTCTTCTCCCCGGCCGAGGCCGCGGACGGGCTCGGCGTGGCCGTGCTGCTGCCGTACAGCCTGCTGATCAACGTGCCGGTGCTGTCCGCCGTGGGCGCGCGGGACGCGGCGGTGTGCGGGCTGCTCGCCACGGACTGCTCGTCGGCCTCGTCGGTCCACGCCGCGGAGGCGCCGTACTTCCGGGCGCCGCTGCGGACCTACGTGCTGCCGGGCTACGGGCACTCCATCAACCTCGCGCCCAACGCGCGGGACTACTACGCGGCGGTCGCCG
>NZ_JBPKJK010000262.1:0-7859 GCF_051756985.1 Saccharothrix sabaoui | reverse complement strand
GCCGCCCGGGAGGTCGGCTCACTTGATGTGCATGCCCGAAATCGCCCTGGCCACCACCAAACGCTGGATTTCGCTGGTCCCCTCGAAGATGGTGAAGATCTTCGCGTCCCGGTGCATGCGCTCCACGGGGTGCTCGCGCGTGTACCCGGCCCCGCCGAGGATGTGGATCGCGCGTTCCGTCGCCCACACGGACACCTCGCCCGCCTTGAGCTTCGACATCGACCCCTCGCCCGCCGTGAACGGGACGTTGTTGCGGCCCATCCACGCCGCCCGCCACACGAGCATGCGGGCCGCGTCGATCTCCATCTTCATGTTCGCCAGGTCGAACGCGATCGACTGGTTCTCGATGATCTTGCGCCCGAACGCCTCGCGGTCCTTCGCGTACTCCAGCGAGTACTCGTACGCCGCCCGCGCCACGCCGACCGCCATCGCGCCCACGGTCGGCCGGGTCGTCTCGAACGTCGCCATCGCCGCCTGGCCGCCGGCCTTCTGGCCCTCGCGCGCCCGCGCCAGCCGCTTCTCCAGCCGCTCCTTGCCGCCCAGCAGGCACCGGCCCGGCACGCGCACGTCGTCGAAGAACACGTCGGCCGTGTGGGACGCCCGCATCCCGTGCTTCTTGATCTTGCCCGGTGACGACAGGCCGGCGGTGCCCGGGGGCACGACGAAGCCCGCCTGACCGCGCGCCCCGAGGGACGGGTCGACCACCGCGGTCACCACGTGGACGTTCGCGATGCCGCCGTTGGTCGCCCACGCCTTCTGGCCGTTGATGACCCACTCGTCGGTGGCCTCGTCGTACACCGCGCGCGTCCGGTACCCGGCGACGTCCGATCCGGCCTGCGGCTCGGAGGCGCAGAACGCGGCCAGCTTCGGGTCGTCCTCGGTGCCGAAGCACTCGGGCACCCACTCGGCCAGCTGCTCGGGCTCGCCGGAGGCGAAGATGCCCGCCGCCGCCAGCCCGGTGCCCATCAGGGCCAGCGCGATGCCCGCGTCACCCCAGAACAGCTCCTCGGTCGCGATCGGCAGCGACAGCCCGATCGGGTCGGCGAACCACGTGGCCAGCGACTCGAACCCGTACAGGCCGATCTTCGCCGCCTCCTGGATCACCGGCCACGGCGTCTCCTCGCGCTCGTCCCACTCGGACGCCGCCGGCCTGATCACGTCCTTCGCGAAGCCGTGGACCCACTCCCGCAGGTCGACCTGGTCCTCGTTCAGCTCCAGCGAAAAACCACCCATGGTCCCCTCACGCCTTCGGAATGTCGAACAGGCTCATGAACCCGGCGGCGAACCCCAGGTCGCCCTTGACCTTGAGCTTCCCGGTCATGAACAGCACCGGCGCCGACGCGTTCCCGGTCGCCAACTTCAGGAACTCCACCGGTCCCAACGCCACAGTGGCACGGGGGTCACGGGTCTCGTCCTTGTTGATCACGCACGCGGCGTTCTCGACGATCGCCTCGTACACGTCCTCGCCGGAGTCGGTGAAGCCGCCGGTGAGGTGGAAGTGCACCACGGCGCGGGTCGCGCCGGCGCGGTCGCCGCGGAAGTGGACCTCCATCCGCCGGAACACCTCGTCGAGCACGCGTTCGCGCAGGCCGGGCCGGGACGTCACGGCCTCGATCTGGCCCTTGGACGCGCGCGAGACGATGCGCGCGAAGTTCTGCGCGTCCATCTTCGCGAGGTCGAGGTCGGCGCCGCCGTCGGCGAGGTCGCCGAGCGCGCCGAGCAGGTCGGCGAACTCGTCCTCGCCGAGCTTCCTGGGGTCGATGCCCCGGGCGATGACGTCGATGTCGACGCCCGCCAGCGCGGGGTCGGCCGGGTCGACCCGCTTGAGCGTTGAGATCAGCTCGCCGGGGCTGAGCTTCGCGATCGCCTCGGTGGTGAGGTCGATGGTCATGGTGGCACCTCCGCTACCTACTCGGCGGTAAATCTACTGGCGAGTAGGTAAGGGGGCAAGGCCCTCGGAGTAATCTTGCTCCAGCAATCCAGGGGGTGCGATGCACGCAGAGCAACCGGTCCGCACCGGTCGGGCGAAGAGACTGCCGCGCGCGGTGCGCGAACGGCAGATCATGGACGCCGCGGTGGACGTCTTCTCGCGGCTGGGGTTCCACGCCGCGTCGATGGACGAGATCTCCGACGTCGCGGGCATCTCGAAACCCATGCTGTACGCGTACCTGGGGTCGAAGGAAGAGCTGTTCGCCACCTGCATCCGCCGCGAGGCGACCCGGATGATGGAGGCCATCGCGACCGGCGTCGAGGCCGGCGAGCCACCGGACGTCCAGCTGTGGAGCGGGCTCCGGGCGTTCTTCGGGTTCGTCGGCGAGAACCGCGCGAGCTGGCAGGTGCTGCACCGGCAGGCGTCGTCGCAGGGCGGGCCGTTCGCCGCGGAGCTGGCCGACATGCGCGGACGGGCGATCAGCCTGGTGGCGGCGCTGCTCGTGCACTCGTCGGACTTCTCCGACGTGCCGCGCGCCGGCGACAAGGAGGCCGAGTCGCTGGCCGCGGCACTGGTGGGGGCGGGCGAGTCGCTGGCCGACTGGTGGCTCGACAACCCGGCCGAGCCGGCCGGCGTCGTCGCCGCCCGGCTGATGAACCTCGTCTGGATGGGGTTCGGCGACCTCGTGGCGGGCGACGTGTGGCACCCGCCGTCGAGGCGCGCCGAGCAGGCCGACTAGCCGAGCAGACCGACCAGCCGAGCAGGCCGAGCGGCCGAGCGGGCCGACCAGCCGAGCGGGCCGACTAGGCCAGGGCGTTCTTCAGCACGCCGATCGCCTGGGTGATGGCGGCTTCGGCGGCGTGGGTGCCGCGCAGGGCGTTGAGCATGACGAAGTCGTGGATCACGCCCTGGTAGCGGACGGCGGTCACCGGGACGCCGGCCTCGCGCAGCTTGTTCGCGTACGCCTCGCCCTCGTCGCGCAGCACGTCGGCCTCGGCGGTGATCACGAGCGCGGGCGGCAGGTCGCGCAGCTGGTCGACGGACGCGCGCAGCGGCGAGGCGGTGACCTGCGCGCGCTCGCCCTCGTCGGTCGTGTACTGGTCCCAGAACCACTGCATGGCGTCGCGGCGCAGGAAGTAGCCCTCGGCGAACTCGTGGTACGACGCGGTGTCGAACGCCGCGTCGGTCACCGGGTAGAAGAGGACCTGCTGGGCGAACGCGACGTCGCCGCGCTCCTTGGCGAGCAGCGTGAGGGCGATCGCCATGTTCCCGCCGACCGAGTCGCCCGCGACGGCGAGCCGCGAGCCGTCCAGGCCCTTCGCGGCGCCCTCGGTGACGACCCAGCGCGCGACGGCGTAGTTCTCCTCGACCGCGGTGGGGTACTTGGCCTCGGGCGAGAGGCTGTAGTCGGGGAACACGACGGCCGCGCCGGTGCCGACGGCCAGCTCGCGGACCAGGCGGTCGTGGGTGTGGGCGTTGCCGAACACCCAGCCGGCGCCGTGCACGTAGAGCACGACGGGCAGCGGGCCGGTCGCGCCGACCGGGCGGACGATCCGCACCGGCACCTCGCCGACGTTCACGGTCTCCTCGTCGACCTCGGGCTTGAACACCTCGCCGGACTGCACGGCGTCGACGGTCTTGCGGCCCTCGACCGGGCCCAGGTCGAACAGGTACGGCGGGGTGGCGGTCGCGGCGGCGAACTCCGCGGCGGCGGGCTCCAGGACGGTCATGTCGGGCTCCTTCTGGTTCTGGCCGGTCAACGCGGCCGACACCAGGAAAGCTAGCTCCCAAGTAACTTGTGCACAAGGTAAATGAGAGCGTGAACACCGTGGCGGTGCTCACCCCGCTGCCGGGCGTGGTGTCAGGCGGTGATCACGCCCTCCAGGTGCGGCCGGTCCGACCACACGGCGAACCGCCAGCCGTCACCGGTCGGCGCGGCCGAGAAGCCGACCTCGCCGGGCAGCGGGATCGGCGCCTTGAACCGCACGTCGACCTCGTACGCGCCCGGCAACCGCCCCTCGAACGACGCCACGGCCCGCGCCTTCGACCACATGCCGTGCGCGATGGCCCGGGGGAAGCCGAACGCCTTCGCGGTCAGCGCGTGCAGGTGGATCGGGTTGCGGTCGCCGGACGCCGCCGCGTACCGCCGCCCCAGGTCGCCGGGCAGCCGCCACACCGCGGTCGGTGCGGGAGCCGAGGCGCGCTCGCCCGCCCCCGACATCGCGCCACCGACCCCGCCGGTACTGCCATCGCCGCCGGCCTCGCGACCGCCGCTGTCGGTGCCAGTGCCGTCGCCACCGCCGCCGCCGCCGGCCTCGCGCCGGAGATATGTCGACACATCGACCCACATCTCCTCGCCGTCCACCGACACCGTCGTCACCACGTCGAACTGCCGCCCCCGCTCGTGCGGTCGCAGGTTCGCCAGCTTCACGTGCAGCGACAGCGGTTCGGCGGCCAGGAGCGGCCGGGTCCGCGTGATCCGGTTCGCCACGTGCACCAGCCCCGGCAGCGGGAACGGGAAGTCGCGCGCGGTCATCAGCCGGACCTGGAGGGGGAAGCCGAGCACGTGCGGGTAGGTGGTCGGCAGCTCGTCGCGCACCCCGAACCCGCACACCGCGTTGTAGGCGGCCAGGTGCTCGGGGTCGGTGGTCACCTCGGCGTCCAGCGACGTCGACGGCAGCACGGAGCCGCGCCGGGTGAACGCGGTCAGCGCGGCCTTGGCGTAGAGCAGGGTCAGGTTCGACATCACGCCCCCAGCAGGCTCTGCCCGCACACGCGCACGACGTTGCCGTTCACGCCGGACGACGCGGGGTGCGCGAACCAGGCGATCGTCTCGGCCACGTCCACCGGCAGCCCGCCCTGGGACGCGCTGTTCATGCGCCGGCCCGCCTCGCGGATCAGCAGCGGCACGGCGGCGGTCATCGCGGTCTCGATGAAACCCGGCGCGACCGCGTTGACGGTGGCCCGCCCGGCGAGCCGCTCGGACAGCGCGTCGACCATGCCGATCACGCCCGCCTTGGTGGTGGCGTAGTTGGTCTGGCCGACGTTGCCCGCGATGCCCGCGATGGACGACACGCCGACGATCCGCCCGTTGGGCCGCAGGACCCCGTCCGCCAGCAGCGCCTCGTTGACCCGCTGCTGCGACGCCAGGTTCACCGCGACCACCGCGTCCCAGCGGGCCGCGTCCATCCGCCCCAGCGTCTTGTCCCGGGTGATGCCCGCGTTGTGCACGACGACGTCCACACCGCCATGTCGCTGGGTGAATTGTTCAACAATCCTCTTCGGCGCATCCGCCGTCGTGATGTCCAGTTGGATTGTTGAACCTTTCACCCGGTTCGCCACGCGGGACAGGTCCTCGCCCTGCGCGGGCACGTCGAGGCAGACGACGTGCGCGCCGTCGCGGGCCAGCACCTCGGCGATGGCCGCGCCGATGCCGCGGGACGCGCCCGTGACCAGGGCGACCTTGCCGTCGAGCGGCCGGTCCCAGTCGCGGGGGACCTCGACGTCGGCCGGGCCGACCCGCACGACCTGGCCGGACACGTACGCCGACCGCCCGGACAGCAGGAACCGCAGCGTCGACTCGACCGCGTCCTCGGCGCCCGGCGCCACGTGCACGAGCTGCGCCGTCGCCCCGCGCTTCAGCTCCTTGCCGACGGACCGGGTGAACCCCTCCAGCGCGCGCTGCGCGATCCGCTCCTCCGTCGACCCGGTCAGCTCCGGCGGCGTGCCCAGCACGACCACCCGGCCGCACGGGCCGAGCGACCGGATCACCGGGTGGAAGAAGTCGTGCAGGCCGCGCAGCCCCTCGACCGTCCCGATCCCGGTCGCGTCGAACACCAGCGCCCCGTACCGGGGACCGCCCTGGGCGTTGCCGGGTGCGTGCTCCGGCGCGAGGTCCAGCCCCGCCGACGTGAGCGTCGTGCCCAGCGCGTCGACGAGCCGCCCGCCGCCGCCGAGCAGCACGGGGCCGTCCAGCGGGGGCCGGGTGGGTGAGTGCCTGCGCAGCGGGTAGGGGGAGGGCAGGCCCAGCTTGCCCACCACGAACCGCCCGACACCGGAGTTGGCGAACGACTGATACCGATCCATGGGCACATCACACTCCCTACTCGCTAGTAAGTCTACTGACCAGTAGATTAGGCTGGGCGGACACGCCCCTCACCCTGGAGGACGACATGGCCCGAGTTGCCATCCTCGGCGGCAACCGAATCCCCTTCGCGCGCTCGAACGGCCCGTACGCCACGGCGTCGAACCAAGACATGTTCACCGCCGCGCTGGACGGCCTGGTCAGCCGGTTCGCGCTCCAGGGCGAGCGGCTGGGCGAGGTCGTCGCGGGCGCGGTGCTCAAGCACAGCCGGGACTTCAACCTGGTCCGCGAGTCCGTGCTGGGCAGCGGCCTGTCCGCCGAGACCCCCGCCTACGACCTCCAGCAGGCGTGCGGCACGGGCCTGCAGGCCGTGATCGCGGTGGCCAACAAGATCGCGCTCGGCCAGATCGAGGTCGGCGTCGCGGGCGGCGTGGACACCACCAGCGACGCGCCCATCGGCGTGAACGAGGACCTGCGGGGCGTGCTGCTGGAGCTCAACCGGGCGCGGACCGCCGGCGCGAGGCTGCGGGCCGCGCTGAAGCTGCGCCCCAAGCACGTCGTGCCGTCGGTCCCGCGCAACGGCGAGCCGCGCACCGGCCTGTCCATGGGCGAGCACGCCGCGATCACCGCGAAGGAGTGGGGCATCGCCCGCGAGGACCAGGACGCCCTGGCCGCCGCGAGCCACCACAAGCTCGCCGCCGCCTACGACCGCGGGTTCTTCGACGACCTGGTCACCCCGTTCCAGGGCCTGACCCGCGACCAGAACCTGCGGCCGGACTCGTCGGTGGAGAAGCTCGCGAAGCTCAAGCCGGTGTTCGGCCGGGGCGAGGGCGCGACGATGACGGCGGGCAACTCCACGCCGCTCACCGACGGCGCGTCCACCGTGCTGCTCGCCTCGGAGGAGTGGGCGGCGGCCCGGAAGCTGCCGGTGCTCGCCCACCTGACGTTCACCGAGACGGCGGCGGTCGACTACGTGCACGGCGGCGAGGGGCTGCTGATGGCGCCCGCCTACGCCGTGCCGCGGATGCTGGACCGCGCCGGCCTCGCCCTCCAGGACTTCGACTTCTACGAGGTGCACGAGGCGTTCGCCTCGCAGGTGCTGGCCACGCTCAAGGCGTGGGAGGACGCGGACTTCTGCAAGGGCAGGCTCGGCCGGGACGCGCCGCTGGGATCGGTCGACCGGGCGAAGCTCAACGTCAACGGCTCGTCGCTGGCCGCCGGCCACCCGTTCGCGGCCACCGGCGCGCGGATCGTGGCGACCCTCGCCAAGCTCCTCGCGGAGAGGGGGTCGGGCCGCGGCCTGATCTCGATCTGCGCGGCGGGCGGGCAGGGCGTTACGGCGATCGTGGAGCGCTGATCACCTCCCGTTAACCCAAAAGGGTGACGGCGGTAACAGAACGGAGCGTTTTCCCGCTTCACGTGACATGAACCACTCACGGCTCTTCGCCGCAGTCGTGCTTGTGGCGGCTTGTGCTGCCTGCGGGGAGGACTCCCGCGACCCCACCACCGTGCGCATCGGGGTGACCGCGTCCGCCAACGAGCCCCGGGTCGGCCTCACCCCCGCGGTCGTCGACCGGCTGTCGGCCGCGCTCACGCGCGGCGAGACGCGGGTCGTCGTCTACCGCGAGGGCGAGGACGCGGGCACCGCGTACTCCGACGAGGTCCTCTCGGCCGCCGACGACGCGGAGGTCCAGGACCGCCTGACCCGGCTGGACGGGCAGCTCGCGCAGATCGGCGGCGGCACCGGGCGGCTCGACCCGCTGTCCGTGCTCGCCGACATGGCCGCCGCGCCCGGTCCGGCCGTGCTCGTGCTGCACAGCAGCGGGTTGCAGACCACCGACCCGC
>NZ_JBPKJK010000261.1:0-7926 GCF_051756985.1 Saccharothrix sabaoui | reverse complement strand
AACGGATTCAGCACGATGGCGAACTACACCGCCGCTGACGTGAAGCGCCTCCGCGAGCTCACCGCCGCAGGCATGATGGACTGCAAGAAGGCGCTCGAGGAAGCCGAGGGCGACTTCGACAAGGCGGTCGAGATCCTGCGCATCAAGGGTGCGAAGGACGTCGGCAAGCGCGCCGAGCGCACGACCTCCAACGGCCTGGTCGTGGCCGAGGACGGCGTGATGATCGAGCTGCGCTGCGAGACCGACTTCGTCGCCAAGAACGCCGACTTCCAGGAGCTGGCCTCCCGGATCGTCGCGGTCGCCAAGGCCACCCGCCCGGCCGACGCCGAGGCCCTCAAGGCCGCCGACCTGGACGGCAAGAACGTCGACGCGGTCGTCCAGGAGTTCTCCGCCAAGATCGGCGAGAAGCTGGAAGTGGCCAAGGTCGCCGTGTTCGACGGCACCGTCACCACCTACCTGCACCGCCGTGCCGCCGACCTGCCCCCGGCCGTGGGCGTCGTCGTCGAGTACACCGGTGACAACGAGGAGGCCGCGCGCGGCGCCGCGATGCAGATCGCCGCGATGCGCCCGCAGTACCTCACCCGCGACGAGGTCCCGGCGGACGTGGTGGCCCACGAGCGCCGCATCGCCGAGGAGACCTCCCGCGAGGAGGGCAAGCCGGAGGCGGCGCTGCCCAAGATCGTCGAAGGTCGCGTGAACGGCTTCTTCAAGGACGTGGTGCTCCTGGAGCAGCCGTCGGTGACGGAGTCGAAGAAGACCGTCAAGGCCGTGCTGGACGAGGCCGGGGTCACCGTGACCCGCTTCGCCCGGTTCGAGGTCGGCCAGGCCTGATCCACGTGAGGGCGGGGTTGCGCGCACACGTCGCGACCCCGCCCTTGCCGTGTCCAGAGGAGGACCCGTGAGCCCAGAGGCAGACAACCCAGAGGTGGACGGCCCGGGAGCCCGCGAGGAGGAGCCGGTCGCCGGCTACCGCCGCGTGATGCTCAAGCTGGGCGGCGAGATGTTCGGCGGTGGCGGTGTCGGCGTCGACCCGGACGTCGTGCAGACGGTGTCGCGCCAGATCGCCGCGGTCGTCCGAACAGGGGTCCAGGTCGCCGTCGTCATCGGTGGCGGCAACTTCTTCCGCGGCGCGGAGCTCCAGCAGCGCGGCATGGACCGCAGCCGCGCCGACTACATGGGCATGCTCGGCACGGTGATGAACTGCCTCGCCCTCCAGGACTTCCTGGAGCGCGAGCACGGCATCGACACGCGCGTGCAGACCGCCATCACGATGGGCCAGGTCGCCGAGTCCTACATCCCCCGCCGGGCGATGCGGCACCTCGACAAGGGCCGCGTGGTGATCTTCGGCGGCGGCGCGGGCATGCCGTACTTCTCCACCGACACGACCGCCGCCCAGCGCGCGCTGGAGATCGGCTGCGAGGTCGTCCTGATGGCGAAGGCCGTGGACGGCATCTACACCGCCGACCCCAAGGTCGACCCGGACGCGCTGATGTTCGACAGCATCACGCACCGGGAGGTGCTCGAACGCGGCCTGAACGTCGCGGACGCGACCGCGTTCAGCCTGTGCATGGACAACAACATGCCGATCATGGTGTTCAACCTGCTCACCGAGGGGAACATCGCGCGCGCCGTGCGCGGTGAGAAGATCGGGACGCTGGTGAGCACCCCCGGTGGTCGCCCGTCCTTCTAGACCTGCTGGGATTCGAGCCGAACAGCGCACACAAGGGAGTCAGCCGTGATCGACGAGACCCTCCTCGACGCCGAGGAGAAGATGGAAAAAGCGGTGTCCGTGGCGAAGGAGGACCTCGCCTCGGTCCGCACCGGCCGCGCCAACCCCTCGATGTTCTCCCGCATCGTCGTCGAGTACTACGGTTCGCCCACGCCCCTGAACCAGCTGGCCAGCGTCGCCATCCCGGAGGCGCGCATGGCGGTCATCAAGCCCTACGACGCGACCCAGCTCAACTCGGTCGAGAAGGCCATCCGCGACTCCGACCTGGGCGTCAACCCCAGCAACGACGGCTCGATCATCCGCGTGGTGATCCCGCAGCTGTCCGAGGAGCGCCGCCGCGAGATGGTCAAGGTCGCCAAGGGCAAGGGCGAGGACGCCAAGGTGTCCATCCGCAACATCCGCCGCAAGGCCAAGGAGGAGCTGGACCGCCTGGTCAAGGACGGCGAGGTCGGCGAGGACGACGGCTCCCGCGCCGAGAAGGAGCTGGAGAACGTCACCCACCGGTACGTCACCCAGGTCGAGGAGCTGGTCAAGCACAAGGAAGCCGAGCTGCTCGAGGTCTAGTCGGGTCGTGTCGGTTCACCCGGTCGGGTAGTCGGCCGCGGGCTTTTCGCTTGGCCGGTCGACGGCCGTGATAGGAGCACAGCAGGTGTCAGGCGGCGGTGAGCAGGGCGCCCCGGTGGCGGGCGCGTCGACCGGGGGCGCGCCGACCGGGGGCGCGTCCCCGTCCCGCGCGGGGCGCAACCTGCCCGCGGCCATCGGCGTGGGCGTCGGGCTGGGCGCGGTCATCCTCGTGTCGCTGTTCACCGTGCGCCAGCTGTTCGTGGGCGTCGTGGCGCTAGCCGTCGCCGTGTCGGTGTACGAGCTGGCCGGCGCCCTGAAGCGCGGCGCGGGCATCAAGGTCGCCCTGGTGCCCGTGCTGCTCGGCTCGCAGGCCGTCGTCTGGCTGGCCTGGCCGTTCGAGCGCGGCGGCGTGCTCAGCGCGTTCGTCGTGACGATGCTGGTCTGCCTGCTGTGGCGGCTCAAGGACGGCGCCGACGGCTACCTGCGCGACGTCACCGCGTCGATCTTCACGGTGGCCTACGTGGGGGTGTTCGCCGCGTTCGCGGTGATGCTGGTCGTGCCGGACGACGGCGTGTTCCGCGTCCTGGCGTTCCTGATCGGCGTCGTGCTGTCGGACACCGGCGGCTACGCGGCGGGCGTGTTCCTGGGCAGGCACCCGATGGCACCCGCCATCAGCCCGAAGAAGTCCTGGGAGGGCTTCGGCGGCTCGCTGGTGGCGGGCACGGTCGGCGGCGCGCTCACCGTCGGCGTGATGCTCGACGGCCAGTGGTGGCAGGGCGTCCTGTTCGGCGCCGCGCTCGTCGTCACGGCCACCGCGGGCGACCTGGTCGAGTCGCTGATCAAGCGCGACCTGGGCGTCAAGGACATGGGCACGCTGCTGCCCGGCCACGGCGGCCTGATGGACCGGATGGACTCGCTGCTGCCGTCGGCCGTGGTGGCCTGGCTGCTGCTGCACACGTTCGTGCCGTCCTAGTACCCCGGGTTCACTCGTCGTACGGGTCGTCGATCGCCGACCCGACCTCGTCGTCGGACAGCGGCGAGCTGCGCGACGGGTCGATCACCGAGAACACCGAGCCCACGTGGTCGGCGACCGCGGTGACGCGGCCGAACGGCGTGTCGTACGGCTCCACGGTGATCTGCCCGCCCAGCTCCAGCACGCGGGACGCGACGGAGTCCGTGCCGATCTCGGGCGCGGCGGTGAAGTACACCATCCAGTGCGGCGGGGTGTCCGGGGCGAACGCGCGGCCCATCCGCTGCCGGCCGAGGACGGTCTCGCCCTCGACGGCCCACAGCGTGTAGTCCACCGCGTGACCGTCACCGATCTGGGTGATCTCGAAGCCGCACAGCTCGTGGAAGAACGCGTCCGCGGCCTGCCCGTCGCGCGTGTTCAGCTCGGCCCACGCGTACGCGCCGTGGCCGTTGGTGCCGAACACCCAGTCCGGCGGCACGTGCCGGAACCCGATCGCCGCGCCGGACGGGTCGAGGAGCACGGTGGACACCTCGGTCGGCTCGCCCAGGACCGTGCCGCCCAGCGCGTGCGCCTTCTCGGCGGTGGCGCGGGCGTGCGGGGTGCCGAGGTAGAGCGTCCACGCGCTCGGGCGGGACGCCGGGACCAGCTCGGCGACCGGCATGCCGTCCACGACGGCGATGGTGCGGCCCCCGGTGTCGGCGGCGTAGTACCAGCCGAACAGGCCCGTGTAGAAGTCGATGCTCGCCTGGAGGTCGGTGGTGGCGATGTCCACCCAGCACGGCGCGCCGTGGTGCAATTCGGCCAAAGCGGGAGAATTCGGGACGATGGACACCGCGTACCTCCTGCTCGACGGCCTTTCGATCACGCTACGGCTCTAGAGTCGTCCCGTGAAGGGATTAGTACGCGCCGCCCTGGCCGCCGTCCGCCCGGCCGACGTGCTGCCGAGCCCCAACATCTGGCACTGGCCGGAGGTCTACGAGGTCGAGAACCGCGCGCAGGACGCGGACGGCGCCATCTGGGCCGCGCTGCGCGAGGAGTGCGACTGGACGGGCCGGGACGTGGTCGACGTGGGCTGCGGCGACGGTTTCCACCTGCCGGTCCTCGCCCGCGACGCCGCGTCGGTGGTCGGCGTCGAGCCGCACGCGCCGCTGGTGCGCCGGGCCCGCGCGCGGGTCGCGGACGTGCCGGGCGCGTCGGTCCTCGCCGGACCCGCCCAGCGGCTGCCGCTGCGCGACGCGTCCGCGGACCTGGTGCACGCGCGCACGGCGTACTTCTTCGGCCCCGGCTGCGAACCGGGCATCCGGGAGGCCGACCGGGTGCTGCGGCCCGGCGGCGCGCTCGCGGTCGTGGACCTGGACGGCTCGGCCGCGCCCTACGGGCCGTGGCTGTGCGCGGACGAGCCCCGCTACGACCCGGCGGGCGTCGAGCGGTTCTTCGCCGAGCAGGGCTTCTCGCTGCGCCGGGTGCGCGCGCGGTGGCGCTTCGAGCGGCGCGAGGACCTGGAGGCGGTGCTGCGGATCGAGTTCTCCGCGGCGGTGGCCGAGCGGGCGATCGCCGAGACGCCCGGCCTGTCGTTCGAGGTCGGCTACCGGCTGCACGTGCGGCGCAAGCCCACCGGGTTGGTGCTGCCCTGAGGCGCGCGTCCCGGGCTTCCTCCCCGGCGGCGGTGGTGGGGGCGTTCACCTAGGATTGCGCCGTGGAGAACAGGAACGCGGGCAGGTTGGGTCGTCAGGTCGGCGTCGTCGGTCTGGGGTGCTGGCAGCTCGGCGCGGACTGGGGGCAGGTCGAGGAGTCCGACGCGCTCGCCGTGCTGCACGCCGCCGCCGACTCCGGGGTGAACTTCTTCGACACCGCCGACGTCTACGGCGACGGCCGCAGCGAGACCCTGGTCGGCAAGTTCCTGCGCGAGCGCGGCGACGCGGGCATCACCGTGGCCACCAAGATGGGCCGCCGCGTCGAGCAGGTGCCCGCGAACTACTCCCGCGAGAACTTCCTGGCCTGGAACGACCGGTCCCGCGCGAACCTCGGCGTGGACACGCTCGACCTGGTGCAGCTGCACTGCCCGCCGACGCCGGTGTACTCCACCGACGAGGTGTTCGACACCCTCGACGAGATGGTCGACGCCAAGCGGATCGCCGCCTACGGCGTGAGCGTGGAGACGGTCGAGGAGGCGCTGACCGCCCTCGCGCGGCCGAACGTGGCGAGCGTGCAGATCATCCTCAACGCGCTGCGCCTCAAGCCCCTGGAGCGGGTGCTCCCGGCGGCGGCCGAGGCGGGCGTGGCGGTCATCGCCCGCGTGCCGCTCGCCTCCGGCCTGCTGTCCGGCAAGTACACGGCGTCGACCACGTTCGGCGAGGACGACCACCGCAACTACAACCGCAACGGCGACGCGTTCGACGTCGGCGAGACGTTCTCCGGCGTGCCGTTCGAGGTGGGCCTGGAGGCGGTGGAGCGGCTGCGGCCCCTCGTGCCCGCCGGGGCGACCCTGGCGCAGTTCGCGCTGCGGTGGATCGTGGACCAGCCCGGCGTGACCGTGGTGATCCCGGGGGCCCGCAACGCCGAGCAGGCGCGCGCCAACTCGGCCGCCGCGGACCTCCCGCCGCTGTCCGCGGACGCCCAGGACGAGGTGCGGGCCGTGTACGACTCGCTCATCCGGCCCCTGGTGCACGACCGCTGGTAGGCGGCCTCACCCCTCGTCCGCGTCGTCCTCCTCGACGTCGAGCTCGCCCAGGATCGCGTAGAGCCTGCGGCGAGCCTCGTTGAGGACCTCGACGGCGCGGCTCTTCTGCTCGCGCGTGCCCGCGTGGGCCATCTGCTGCATCGCCGCGCCCAGGTGGCGCGCCGTCGTGCGCAGCTTCGCGTCGTGCTGGTCCAGGTCGTCGTTGACCTGCTGCCACGGCGGCACGCCCCCCAGCTTCGCGGCCTCCTCCTGCCCGGACCCGGTCAGCGTGAACAGCTTCTTGCCGCCCGCCTCCTCGGCGGAGGCGACCAGGCCCTCGTCGGCCAGCAGTTGCAGGGTCGGGTAGACCGAGCCCGGGCTGGGCCGCCAGAGGCCGTCGGTGCGCCGGCCGATCTCCTGGATCATCTCGTAGCCGTGCATCGGCCGTTCGGCGAGCAACGTGAGCACGGCGGCGCGCACGTTCCCCTTCCGCTGCCTGCCCCCGCGGCCGCGGCCCCTGCCGTGGCCGAAGAACCCGGGCGGTTCGTGCGGCGCAGGCGGCCCGGGGGGCACCACCGGCCCGGGCGGGAACGCCCCGAAGCCGCCGAAGCCCCCGCCGCGCGGGTCGCCGAACCCGCGGTCGCGCTGGTGCAGGTGGTCGTGCCGGTGTCCGCCGCGCTCGTGGTGGAAACGCATCTTCTCGCTCCTCGTGGTCGCGTACCGGGTATCGGTACCGATCGGTTGTGACGTGTCGACGATATATCGGAACGTATCGCGATGCAACGGCGATAGTGCGTCTGACCCAGTGTCACCGGTCACGGTGGCGGTGGTCGCTCAGCGTGTTCGGGCACACGGTCCACGTGGTCCGGGGGAGCGGTGCGGTCGTGGGACACTGGAGGTGCTATGACTGCCCTCCCCCTCGTCTTCGACGCGCCCAAGCGCGGCCTGCCGCCGCGCCACCTCGCCGACCTCTCCGCCGACCAGCGCCGGGAGGCCGTCGTCGCGCTCGGTGAGAAGCCGTTCCGCGCCGCGCAGCTGTCGAACCACTACTTCTCCCGGCTCACCGTCGACCCCGACGCGATGACCGACATCCCGGCCGCCACGCGCGACCGCCTGGTGTCCGACCTCATGCCACCCCTGTGGACCGAGCTGCGCAGCGTCGAGGCCGACGGCGGCACGACCCGCAAGACGCTGCTGCGCGGCCACGACGGCACGCTCGTCGAGAGCGTCCTGATGCGCTACCCGGACCGCGCCACCCTGTGCATCTCGTCGCAGGCCGGCTGCGGCATGGCGTGCCCGTTCTGCGCCACCGGCCAGGGCGGCCTGACCCGCAACCTGTCGACGGCCGAGATCGTCGACCAGGTGCGGCGGGGCGCGGCGGCCATGCGCGACGGCCAGCTGCCCGGCGGTCCCGGGCGCCTGTCGAACATCGTGTTCATGGGCATGGGCGAGCCGCTGGCCAACTACAAGCGCGTGGTCGAGGCCGTGCACCGCATCTGCGACCCGGCGCCGTCCGGCCTGGGCATCTCGCAGCGCTCGGTGACCGTGTCGACGGTCGGCCTGGTGCCCGCCATCCGGAAGCTGACCGAGGAGGACCTCCAGGTCAGGCTCGCGGTGTCGCTGCACACGCCGGACGACGAGCTGCGCGACACCCTGGTCCCGGTCAACACGCGCTGGAAGGTCGCCGAGGTCCTGGAGGCGGCGCGCGGCTACGCCGACAAGACGGGCCGGCGGGTGTCGATCGAGTACGCCCTGATCCGCGACATCAACGACCAGGGCTGGCGCGCGGACCTGCTCGGCAAGCTGCTGCGCAGGTATCTGGGCCCGCTGGTGCACGTGAACGTCATCCCGCTGAACCCGACGCCGGGCTCGAAGTGGGACGCGTCGCCGAAGCCGGTGGAGCGCGAGTTCGTGCGGCGGGTCAAGGAGCAGGGCGTCGAGTGCACCGTGCGCGACACGAGGGGCCAGGAGATCGCGGCGGCGTGCGGGCAGCTGGCGGCGGAG
>NZ_JBPKJK010000260.1:0-8011 GCF_051756985.1 Saccharothrix sabaoui | reverse complement strand
TCGGCGTCCAGCGCCGCCGCCACGGGGGCGGGCGGGCCGAGCAGGGTGGCCTCCAGCGCGGCCAGGGTCAGCTTGTCCACGCGCAGGGCGCGGGCCGCCGGGTGGCGGCGCAGCCGGTGCACGAGGTCGGCGTCGCCGAGCAGGAGCCCCGCCTGCGGCCCGCCGAGCAGCTTGTCCCCGGACGCCGTGACGAGGTCCGCGCCCGCCCGCAGCGCGCTCGCCGCGTCCGGTTCGCCGGGCAGCAGCGGGTGCGGCGCGAGCAGGCCCGAGCCGATGTCGACGACCAGCGGCACGCCGAGGCCGGCCAGCTCGGCGACGTCCGGCGCGCTGGTGAAGCCGGTGACGCGGAAGTTCGACGGGTGCACGCGCAGCACGAACCCGGTGTCCGGGCCGATCGCGTCGGCGAAGTCGCGCAGGTGGGTGCGGTTGGTGGTGCCGACCTCGCGCAGCCGTGCGCCGGTGGAGGCCAGCAGGTCGGGGATGCGGAAGCCGTCGCCGATCTCGACCAGCTCGCCCCGGCTGACCACGATCTCGCGGCCCGGCGCCAGGGCCAGCGCGCACAGCAGCAGCGCGGCGGCGTTGTTGTTGACCACGTGCACGTCGCCCGCGTCCGGCACGGCGGCGGCCAGGGCGGCCAGCGCGCCGCGCCCCCGCCGGGCCCGCGCGCCGGTCGCCAGGTCGAACTCGACGTCCGTGCAGCCCGCGGCGTCGGCGACCGCGGCGACGGCGGCCCGGGACAGCGGCGCGCGGCCGAGGTTCGTGTGCACGACGACGCCGGTGGCGTTGAGCACGGGCCGCAGCGACGAGGCGCGGGCGGGCAGCGCGGCGAGCACGTCGTCGACCACGCCGGCCGGCGCGACCAGCCCCTCGCGCACCCGCTGCTGGGCCTGCACCACGGCGGCCTTGACCAGGGACCGGCCCAGTTCCGCCACGGCGGGGGCCAGCCTCGGGTCGGCCAGCACCAGGTCGGTGCGCGGGACCGCGCGCCGGAGGTCCGTCACCGGTCCCCCGGCCCTTCGGCCCCGCCGTGGCGGAGGCGGACGGGAATCGAACCCGCCAGCGACAGGTCCTGCCGCTCAACGGTGTTGAAGACCGCGCCGGCCACCAGGCCGGGTACGCCTCCTCGTGCCATCGCCCAATCCTGCCAGGCCCGCCCGGCGGGTGCGCGGCGCCACGCCACCGGGCACGCTGGGGAGGTGATCAGGTTGACCCAGTACGCCCGCGGCGGCGGTTGCGCCTGCAAGATCCCTCCCGGTGAGCTGGAGGAGGTGGTGCGCGGCCTGACCGGCGTCGTGCCCCGGGACCCGCCCGGCGAGCTGCTGGTGGGCCTCGACCACGGCGACGACGCGGCCGTGGTGCGGGTGCGCGACGGCCTCGCGCTGATCGCCACCACCGACTTCTTCACGCCCGTGGTGGACGACCCGTTCGACTGGGGGCGCATCGCCGCGGCCAACGCCCTGTCCGACGTCTACGCCATGGGCGGGCGGCCGGTGGTGGCGCTGAACCTGCTGTCGTGGCCGCGCGGCGTGCTGCCGTTCGAGCTGGCGGCCGAGGTGCTGCGCGGTGGTCAGGAGGTGTGCGCGGAGGCCGGCGCGCACCTGGCCGGCGGGCACAGCGTGGACGACCACGAGCCCAAGTACGGCCTCGCCGTGACCGGGATCGGGGACCCGGACCGCCTGCTGCGCAACGACACCGGCCGGCCGGGCGTGCCGCTGTCGCTGACCAAGCCGCTGGGCATCGGCGTGCTCAACAGCAGGCACAAGGCGACCGGCGAGGTGTTCCCGCAGGCGGTCGAGGCGATGACGCGGCTCAACCGCGACGCCTCCCGGGCCGCCCTGGACGCCGGGGCGGTGTGCGCGACCGACGTCACCGGTTTCGGGCTGCTCGGCCACCTCTACAAGCTGGCGCGGGCGAGCGGCGTGACGGCGGTCGTGGACGCGGCGGCCGTGCCGTACCTGGAGGGCGCGCGGGAGGCGCTGCGGGACGGCCACGTCAGCGGCGGCACGCGGCGCAACCTGGACTGGGTGCGCCCGCACGCCGACCTGGGCGCGGTGGACGAGGACGAGGCGCTGCTGCTGGCCGACGCGCAGACCTCGGGCGGCCTGCTGGTCGCGGGCGAGGTCCCCGGCGCGCCGGTGGTGGGCGAACTCGTGCCGCGCGGGGAGCACGTGCTCGTCGTCCGCTGACCGCTACCCGCGCGGGTAGCCCGCACCCCGGCCCGCGCGGGTTGCACGCCGTCCGCGGTGTGGGCTACCCTGAACACGTCTACCCCTCGTGCACGCCGGTGGCCCCGCCCCCGTCCCGAGGTCCCAGCACTCCCCGCGCATCACACCGGACGTGGCGTCGCACGACGTCTTACCCGGAGCCGGGAGTCCCGTCCGCCGGCGGTCGCCGCGCGTTCTCCCACACCCCGAGGAAGCACACCATGACCACGAACACCACCGTCCCGCGCCTCACCACCGGAATCCTCGACGTGGTGGGCGAACGCGCCGTGCTGCGCGCGGACGGCTACCTGCCCGGCCCCGACGACGTCGCCGTGCCCGGGAACCTCGTGCGCAGGCACGGCCTGCGCCGCGGCGACGCGGTGACCGGCCCCGTCCGCCACGAGCGCGACAAGTCCACGTTGGACGGTGTCGACACCGTCAACGGCATGCACCCCAGGCATTCCGCGGGGCGGCCCGCGTTCACCGACCTGGTGCCCGTCCACCCGGACGAGCGCCTGCGGCTGGAGACCGACCCGCACGAGCTGACCACCCGCGTCGCCGACCTCCTGATGCCCCTGGGCAAGGGGCAGCGGGCGCTGGTCGTCGCGCCGCCCAAGGCGGGCAAGACGTCCGCGCTGCGGGCCATCGCGCACGGCATCGCCAAGAACCACCCCGAGTGCCACGTGATGCTCGTGCTGGTCGGCGAACGCCCGGAGGAGGTGACCGACCTGTCGCGCGCCGTGCCGGCCGAGGTCGCCGCCGCCACGTTCGACCGACCACCCCGCGACCACACCGCCCTCGCCGAACTCGCGATCGAACGCGCCAAGCGCCTCGTGGAGCTGGGCCGGGACGTGGTGGTGCTGCTCGACTCCATCACCCGGTTGGGCCGCGCGCACAACCTGATCGCGCCGGCGTCCGGCCGCACCCTCTCCGGCGGTGTCGACTCGGCGTCCCTGGTGGCGCCCAAGCGCTTCCTGGGCGCGGCCCGCAACGTCGAGGGCGGCGGTTCGCTGACCGTCATCGCCACCGCGCTGGTGGACACCGGCTCGCTCGGCGACGCGCTGATCTTCGAGGAGTACAAGGGCACCGGCAACGCCGAGCTGCGGCTGGACCGCAAGGCGGCGAACCGCCGCGCGTACCCGGCCGTCGACGTCGCCCAGTCCGGCACCCGCCGCGACGACCTGCTGCTGACGCCCGCGGAGGCCGCCGCGACCCGCCTGCTGCGCCGCGCCCTCGACCGGCGCGAGGACGCCCTGGACGTCCTGCTCGACGGCCTGCGCAAGACCCGCGACAACGCCGAGTTCCTCACCCGGCTCACCGCGACCACGCCCCGCTGACCCGGGTCCCGCGCTGACGGGAACGCCTGGTCACGGGCCTGCCGCCGCTCCGCGCGGCGGCCCCGGCCCACCCGGCCGCGCAACGGGGTGGTTGAGCGGCGATCCGGTCGGGTAACCCTCCCCCAGAAGGCAATCGACCACCAGGAGGGTGACGTGATCGGGTTCATCGTCGCCGGGTTGATCATCGGTGCGCTCGCCCGCCTGATCAAGCCCGGCAAGCAGAACCTCGGCATCGTGGCGACGCTGCTGCTGGGGCTGGTCGGCTCCGTCATCGGCGGGACCATCGCCAACCTGCTCGGCACCGGCGACATCTTCGAGCTGAACGTGCTGGGCTTCATCATCGCCGTGATCGCCTCGGTGCTGCTCATCGGCGTCGCGGAGGCCGTCGCCGGTGGCCGCCACCGCCCCAGCGTCCGGTAACCACGACCAACCAGACCCAGAACGGCCCCGTCACCCACCCGGGTGACGGGGCCGTTCCGCGTCGCGGTCGCCGGAAGGACGCGTCGCGGTCGCCGAGGGGGCCGTGCCCGGCCGCCGCACGGGTCAGTAGGCGGAGGCGCGGACCGCGAAGACGGAGCGGCTGCCCGCGTACTCGGTCAGCGACCAGAGCTGCCCCTTGGCGGGCCAGTAGGAGAAGTCCTCCGGGCCGATCGGCAGCACGTCGTGCCGCACGGTCACCGAGCCGCCGGGCGTGAAGGTGGCCAGGTCGCCCGCGTTGCCGCTGCCGTCGCTGGTGGACAGGTAGTACTTGCCGTTGATCGCGGTCGCGCCCTGCATGCTCTGCACCGACACCTCGTACGCCTCGACGGCCCTGGCGTAGCCGTCGGACGACTCGGTGAGCATCCGGTCGGTGTGGTCGATCGGGAAGCGGAACAGCCTGCTGCCCGTGCCCGGGTTGGCGTACTCGCCCACGACCACGCTGTCCGGGGTGCTGGTGCGGTCGAGCGAGGCGAACGAGAAGCGGATGGCCGCCCGGCCGCCGGTGGTGGACTGGTTGTAGGCGAACGCCTGCGGCAGCACGTACTTGTAGCCGTACGCCTGGTAGCTGCCGTCGGCCTGGCGGCCGATCGCGGAGCCGTTCGTGGTGCTGGTCTGCCAGATGTGCCGCACGTCGAACACCCGGAAGCCGGTGCCGGTCGCGGCGACGTAGAGGTGGTGGCCGTACCAGAACACGCCGCCGGCGTGCAGGTTCACCGGCCGGAACGACGCCTGGCCGGTGCCGGTGGCGACCGGCTCGACCAGCAGCACGTGGCGGTAGGTGGGCGCGGACGGGGTGGAGTAGTCGACGAACGAGACCCGGGTTCCCCGGTCCACGCCGTCCGTGCCGTTGTCGTACCAGCTGACCAGGACCGCGGTCGCGCCCTCGTAGGTGGCCTCGCCGTAGGCGTCGGCGGTCGTGGTGATGCCCTGCGGGACCCAGTAGGCGACGTCGTCGTCGCCGCTGTTCCAGCAGAACGCGGCGACCCGGTTGGCCGCGGCGGGCGAGCAGGCGGTGGCGGCGCGGTTGCCGTCGCCCACGACCGTCGGCACGCTCACGTTCGGCAGCGCGGCGTCCAGGTCGTCGATGAGGCCGGAGTAGGCGGTCGCCCTGAGCCGGAAGTCCGCCGCGGGCAACGTCGTCGCCGCCTGCGCGGGCACGACCGGCACCACGACCGCGAGCCCCGCGACCAGTGCGACGACCAGTGATCGGTACTTACCCACTGAATTACCCCCAGTGTGGTTGAGAACCAACGAACGGTCATCATGGCGGCACCCGGCACCCCGATCAACACCCCTGCCCGGGGGCGCACCGGTCAGCCGTGCGGCGCGTGCAGCTTGTCCACGCCGATGACCAGCACGAGGCGCTGCTGGTCCCGGCCGCCGAACCAGGGGTAGGGACGCCCCAGGTACTTGTGGGACAGCTCGTCGACGTGCTCCGCCGCGCCCTCGACCGTGGCCGACAGGACGCGGCCCCGGATCGCCCAGTAGCGCGCCGGGGAGGCCGGGTCCGCGATGGCCACGGCGACCCGCGGGTCGCGTTCGACGTTGCGCGCCTTCTGGTGCGTGGTCACCGTGTTGACGACGACGTTCTCCCCGTCGGTGTCCACCCAGGTCTCGGTGATCTGGGGCGAGCCGTCCGGCATGAGGGTCGTCAGGAAGCAGAGGGCCGGCGCGCGCAGGACGTCCAGCAGGTCATTCGGGAGCGGCACGGGGTACGACCTTCTCGTCGGGTGTTGCGGGTGGGACGCCGTAGAGGCGGTCGATGACCTGTTCGTCCGGCGGCGTGCCGGGCAGTTCGGCGTGGCGGAGCCCGGCGAGCGCCACGGTCAGGGCGCGCCGCCAGAGGTCGGGGTCCACCCCCCGGGCGGCGTCGACCACCGCGCCGACCATCAGGTGCACGGCGACGAAGTCGCCCGGGACCACCCCGGCGGACAGCTGCCCGGCGGCGATCGCCCGGTCGACCAACCGCGCCACGAGCGGGGTGATCCGGGCCCGTCCCCGCACCACGAGGTCCGACGCCTGCCCCCCGCCGCGCAGCAGCTCGCCGAGGCCCCGGTTGCCGGCCTCCAGCTCGAACTGCCGCGTCATGAACCAGGTGAGCCCCTCCCACGGGTCCTCGACCAGGCTCGCCCGCCGGGCGAGGTCGACCACGGCGTCGACGTGCTCGGCGAACAGGGCGTCCACCAGGGCCGACCGCTCGGGGAACCGGCGGTACACGGTGCCCGTGCCGGTGCCGGCCTCGCGGGCGATCTTCTCGTACGGCACGCCCAGGCCCTCCCGGGCCATCAGGGCGAGGGCCGTGCGCAGCAGGAGCTGCCGGTTGCGCTCCGCGTCGCGGCGCAGCGGACGTTCTTCCACGTGGCGAACCTAGCAAGTGGAAGAACGGTTCTCAAGTTGAATCCAGATTCCACTTTCTTGCTACGCTGCGGTCCCGACATCCCCTGGAGGCCCCGTGTCCCGATCGACCACGACCGTCGAACCGTTCCGCATCGCGGTCGACGACGCGGAGCTCGACCGACTCGCCCGCCGGCTCGCCGACACCCGCTGGCCCGACCGGGAGACCGCCGCCGACCAGGGTCCCGGGCTGGACCGGGTGCGCGCGCTGTGCGAGCACTGGGCCACCGGCTACGACTGGCGGCGCTGCGAGCGGGAGATCAACGACATCGGCTCGTTCCGCACCGTCCTGGACGGGGTGGGCGTCCACTTCCTGCACGCCCGCTCGCCCGAGCCGTCGGCCCTCCCCCTCCTGCTCTGCCACGGCTGGCCCGGTTCCGTGCTGGAGTTCCGGCGCCTGGTGGGCCCGTTGACCGACCCGGTCGCGCACGGCGGGCGGGCCGAGGACGCGTTCCACGTCGTCGTCCCGTCCATGCCGGGGTTCGGCTTCTCCGACAAACCGACGACCACCGGCTGGGGGCCGTCGCGGATCGCCGACGCGTGGGTCGGGCTGATGCGCCGGCTGGGCTACGACGAGTGGGTGGCGCAGGGCGGCGACTGGGGATCGGCGGTCGTGGAGGCGATCAGCCGCGAGGCGCCCGCCGGGTTCCTCGGCATGCACGTCAACCTGCCGATGGTGTTCCCCACCGAGCGCGAGGTGGCCGAGGCGACGCCGGACGAGCAGCGCATGATCGAGCGGGCGCGGCACTACGAGGCCGTGCAGGACGGTTACGCGCGGGAGCAGTCCACGCGACCGCAGACGATCGGCTACTCCCTGGCCGACTCCCCCGTCGGCCTGGCCGCGTGGATCTACACGCTCTTCCAGGACGTCGCGGACCACGACGGCGACCCCGAACTGGTCGTCGACCGCGACGAGATCCTGGACGAGGTGATGATGTACTGGCTGCCCAACGCCGGTGCCTCGGCGGCGCGGCTGTACTGGGAGGCGCGGCGCGAACCGCGGCCGTCCCCCGGGCCCAACCCCACGCCGGCCGGGTTCAGCGTGTTCCCCGGCGAGGCCGTCCAGGCGTCGCGCCGGTGGGTCGAGCGGCGCTACACCGACGTCCTGCACTACCGGCGACTCGACCGCGGCGGGCACTTCGCCGCCCTCGAACAACCCGCCGCCCTGGTCGAGGAGGTCCGGACGACGTTCCGTTCGGTGCGCCCGGACCGCTGAGGGCCGGCACGTCGCCAGGCCCTGCTAGTCGACGGGTCCGCGCAGGGTCAGCACGACCCGCAGCACGTGCTCCACGGCGGACGGGAACACGGCCCCGCGCAACTCGCCGCGCGTGGCGAGGTTGCGGGAGGCGAACTCCAGCATCCGGTCCTCGCCCACCCGGCGGACGACGAGCGAGGCGATCTCCTCCAGGTCGAGACCGGGGTTGTCCAGGCGGGTCAGGGCGAACTCGACGACCAGCTCCTCGTCCGTCATGCCCTCTCCTCCCGACCCGGCGCCACCAGCCTAGCCACGCCACGCGTCCGGCACCCGACGACAACGCGCACCGCCCGGCAGGCGGGGACGCCGTCCGGCGGGTAAGGACGCGGGCGCGGCCGGCG
>NZ_JBPKJK010000259.1:0-8048 GCF_051756985.1 Saccharothrix sabaoui | reverse complement strand
TTGAGGACGACCTTCTCGCAGTCGTCCTGCTTGTTCTTGAAGATGTCGAAGCCGCGTTCCGCCTCGTCGAGCGGCAGGGTGTGGGTGATGATCCGGGTCGGGTCGATCTCCCCGCGCTCGATGCGCTCCAGCAGCGGCTTCATGTAGCGCTGCACGTGGCACTGCCCGGTCCGCAGGGTCAGCGACCGGTTCATCCACGCGCCGGCCGGGAACTTGTCCAGCAGGCCGCCGTACACGCCGATCACCGAGACCACGCCACCGCTGCGGCACGACAGGATGGCCTGGCGCAGCGCGTGCGGGCGTTCGGTCTCCGACCGCACGGCCTGCTTGACCTTGTCGTACGCGGAGATGTGCGCGCTGCCGTGACTGGCTTCCAGGCCCACCGCGTCGATGCACTTGTCCGGTCCGCGCCCGCCGGTCAGCTCCAGCAGCCGGGAGCGCACGTCGACCTCCTCGAAGTTCACCGTCGCGTACCCCGCCTGTTCCGCCATCCGCAGCCGGTAGGGCTCCTTGTCGATGGCGATGACCTGCGCGGCGCCGAGGACCCGGGCGCTGTCCATGGCGAACTGGCCGACCGGGCCCGCACCCCACACCGCCACCACGTCGCTGGGCCGGATGTCGCACATCTCGGCGCCCATGTAGCCGGTGGGCAGGATGTCGGAGAGGAACAGCACCTGCTCGTCGCTCAGGTCCGACTCGATCTTCAACGGGCCGACGTCGGCGAACGGCACCCGCGCGTACTGCGCCTGGCCGCCCGCGAAACCGCCGGTCAGGTGCGAGTAGCCGAAGATCCCCGCGACCGGGTGCCCGAACAGCTTCTCCGCGATCCCGGCGTTCGGGTTGGAGTTCTCGCAGCACGAGTACAGCTCGGCGGAGCAGGCCCCGCACGCGCCGCAGGCGATCGGGAACGGCACGACGACCCGGTCCCCGACGCGCAGCCGACCCGGGTCGACGCCCGGTCCGACCTCGACCACCTCGCCCATGAACTCGTGCCCGAGGACGTCGCCGTCCTGCATGGTGGGCACGTACCCGTCGACCAGGTGCAGGTCCGATCCGCAGATCGCGGTGGAGGTGACCCGGACGATGGCGTCGCGGCTGTTGAGGATCTTCGGGTCCGGCACGTCGCGGACCTCGACCTTGTTGCGGCCCGCCCAGGTGTTCGCCCTCACGCGCCCGCTCCCTTCTCCAGTTCGGCGTCCGACAGCGGCTGCGCCGGGTGCTGCGGGAACTCCGCGCGCGCCCGCTTGCCCCACGGGGCCCCGTCGGACCGGACGACCTCGCCGGTCTCCAGCACCTGCTTGAACCGGCGCAGGTCGTCGTCGAGCTGCTGGTGCGGTTCCTCGCCGAAGTACTTGGCGACCGCCTTGCCGACCGCGCCGCCCGGGATCTCGTACACCAGGACGACGTGCACCTCGGTGCTCGCACCGTCCGGGGCGGGCACGAACCAGACCGTGCCGGCGTTCGGCACGTCGGCCTTCCCGGTCGACCGCCACGCGATCTTCTCGCCGGGCGTCTCCTCGGTGATCTCCGCGTCCCACTCGACGTTCTTGCCGAACGGGGCGTCGGCGACCCAGTGGCTCGTCCGGCCACCGGTCTCCCGCACCTCTTCGAGGTGCGCCATGAACGTCGGGAGGTTCTCCAGGTCGCGCCAGAACGCGTAGACCTCCGAGGTGGGTTTGCGGATGGTCGTCGTCGCTGTCAACTCCACGGGTTCTCCTGTGCGTACGCCCCGCGCCGTCTGCACGGGGCTGGTGCGTGCCGCTCGGGTGGCCCGCACGGCGGTCATCAGGTCCAGCACCGTGATCCCGGCGACGGCGCCGGTGACCCCGACGAGCCGTCGTCGGCGGTGCCCGCCGCGGTGGGCGAGGGCCAGTCCCAGGGCGGTCAGGTCCATCGCGTCGCCCGCGACCCTGGTCCACGCCCACGCGCCCTTCCGCCGGCCGGCCAGGAGCCCGGCCGCGTGGACCAGCTCCCGCGCTCCGACGACCGGCACCACCGCCCGCGATCTCGCGGAGTCGTCCACGCCGCTGATCCGGCGCACCGCACCCGGTGCCGCCAGCTGCACCACGCCCAGGGCGAAGCTCAACCACCCCAGCCGCCGGCCCCGCTGCCGCACCTCGTCCTGCCTTCCCCGTCCTCTCGCCAGGCTCGCCGATCGGGTCATGGGCAGCCTCCGCATCCGGTCGCGCACTGTCGGACGTCCCGGTGCACGACGCCCCGGGACGCGACTGACACAGGCTCGGCTACCCGTGGGAAACCGGGTCAACCCACCGATCGACCACCGCGTGGGGACGGCACCCGGTCGTGACGGGCGCGATCACCGTGGGCGGTGGCGGACGCCGCGTGCGGCGTGACCCGGGGACCACCCCGAGGTCACGCCGCACGCCTGCCGGACCGTCGTCCCGCGACCCGGGCACCGGGTCAGGTGGTCTCCTTCACCGGCACGGCGACCGACTCGACAGCCGGCACCGCGACCGACTCGACAGCCGGCACGGCGACCGACTCGGCGGCCGGCACGCGGACGGGCCTGCGGCGCGGGCGGGCCCAGGCCCTCATCACGGGGCGTTCCACGAACGTGAACATGAGCCAGCCGACCAGCAGGGTCGCCGCGAAGAGCAGGACCGCCACGGCCACCGCGGTGGCCGTGCCGAACGGGCCCTCCGGCAGGAGCGTCCGGCCGTAGAAGATGACCACGCCCTGGCAGAGGTAGAAGCCGAACGACACCTCGCCCAACCAGACGGCGACCCTGCCGCGCATGCCGCTCGGCCTGTTGTCCACGTCCGCCGTCGCCCAGGCCAGGATGACCAGCGCGACCGGGACGATCGTCGCCACCACGAACCCGAAGGCGAACGGGAGCACGAGCGCCGCGGCGTACCCGACCGGGACGGACAGGGCGGCGGGCAGCAGGCCGACGTGCGGGACGCGGCCCTTGATCACCGCCCTGGCCAGCAGCATCCCCAGCACGAACTCGAAGAGCCTGGGCAGCGGGAAGATGTAGCCGAACCAGAACTGCGTGGTGGAGACGGGTGTGATCGGGGACTTCGGGGTGTCCGGGATCAAGGTCAGGTTCACCACCTGCACGGCCACCATCGCCACGACCGCCATCGCGGCCCAGAACCACAGCCGGTTGTCCGCGATCCGCCGCACCGGGCGGATGATCAGCGGGAACAGCAGGTAGAACAGCAGCTCGCTGCACAGCGTCCACGCGGGCGGGTTGACGTTGACGTACACCGCCGGGTCGGGCGAGAACGAGTGCAGCAGGAACAGGTTCGACAGCCAGCCCGACACCGGTGTCGTGGCCCCCGCGAAGAGCACCATCGCGGCGATGAACACCACGACGTGGTTCGGGAAGATCTTCAGCACCCGGCGCCGCCAGAAGGCGCGCATGGGCTCGCCCTCCACCGAGGACCAGGTGAGCACGAAACCGCTGAGCACGAAGAAGAACGACACGCCGAGGTAGCCGGCCTTGCTGAAGAACCACTCCAGCCCTTCGGCGAGGCCCTGGTCGCCGAAGGGGTTGACCGGGTCGTTCGGCGGGATCGGGGAGTTGAACAGGGTCAAGTGGAAGAAGAACACCAGCAGTGCCGCCGGGAAGCGCAGGCCGGTGAGCGACGGCAGGGGTGGCCGCCGGGTGTCGGGGGTGGACATCACTACCTCGGGATCTCGTTGCGGTAGACCATGATCTTGGCTTTCTCGGCCACGTAGTAGTTCTGCACGGAGTAGGCGATCGTGGCGAAGTCGAGGCGGCCGTCGCCGTTGAAGTCGGCGGTGGCGATGCGCGCGACCGACTCGTCGGCGACC
Source organism: Saccharothrix sabaoui (assembly GCF_051756985.1). Classification (NCBI taxonomy): domain Bacteria; kingdom Bacillati; phylum Actinomycetota; class Actinomycetes; order Pseudonocardiales; family Pseudonocardiaceae; genus Saccharothrix; species Saccharothrix sabaoui. The sequence continues at coordinate 4,247 of NZ_JBPKJK010000259.1, read as the reverse complement.
CGCCACTTGGTCCAGACGCCGCGGGCGGCGTCGATGGCCTTGTAGTAGAAGACGCCCTGCCACGGCCACGGCCCGCGCAGCGCCACCAGGAACTCGTCGTCGCCGTCGCCGTCGAAGTCGGCGCACACGACCTGGTGACCGGGGCCCTCGCCGTTGTCGTTCGGGTCGCCGAAGACGTCGAGCAGGTGCCGCCGCCAGCCGCCCTCGCCGTCCTTGGTGTAGACCGCGACGGTGTTGCCGTGGAACGGTTCCAGCGCCGCCACGTACGCCATCGGGTCGCCGCCGAGGCCGCCCGCGTCGAGGTCGCCGCTGCCGCGGAACCCGGTCCGCTCGAACTGGGTCAGCTCGCCGGTGCCGACCAGCTCCTTGACCCAGCAGCGGCGCTCGGGGTCGTGGTGCAGCCACGTGACGCCCTCGTCGGAGGCCAGCAGCAGCGAGTCGAGGTCCGAGCCGGGGACGAGGCCCTTCTTCTTCTCCGCGCCGTGGATCATCCGGAACGAGTGGTCGTCGACCACGGTCATCGGCCACTCCTCGGCCGCGTGCACGTCGTCGGGCTGGGTGAACATCACCAGCGGCAGCACGGCGTGCACGTCGGCGGTGGCCACGATCGGCACGCCGATGACCTCCAGCCGCTCGGACTGGGTGAAGTGGCCGACCCGCAGCCGGTGCATGCCGGTCGCGCGCCCGATGTAGTGCCGCTTCCAGCGGGCGTCGGTCTTGTCCGCCGCGCCGGGGTTCTCCACCCAGTCGATCTTCCCGCCCCGCGGATCGGGGTCGACGATGGTGCCGATCGGCCCGTACAGCTCGTGGCAGACGACGATGTCGGGCAGGCCGTTGCCGCTGACGTCGGCGAAGTCGGCGCCCACGGGCATCCGGAACCCGTCGACGGCGAGCTTGCGCGGCCAGCCCGGCCGGTCCTGGTACCAGTAGATCTCGCCGAGGCGCAGGCCGTAGCCGAACAGGTCGGGCCGGCCGTCGCCGTCGATGTCCGCGGCCTCCAGCCAGTAGCCGTCGCGGAGCTGCTCGGCGACGACTTCGCCGGTGAACTTCGGTGGGGTGAGCATCATCGTCCTCCGGTCCGGTGGTACTCGACGGCCAGCCACACGCAGTCGGTGTCGGCGCGGTACTGGTGCCACGGGTAGGTGAAGCCCCCGTCGGGGCGGGTGCGGCAGAACGGCACGGGCGGGGTGTGCCCGGGGCCCATGAGCTGGTCCTCGTAGAGGGTGGCGTGGTCGTCGGCGCGGAACTTCTGCATCCGCCCGTGGCCGTGCACCTGGCTGTGGACCTCGATGAAGTCGTGCCGGTCGTGGATCGAGCAGTCGGTGCCGGCGGGGGCGAACCACAGGTTCACCCGGATCTCGAAGGTCCCGACGCCCTCGGGCCGCTCCTCGCCGAGCACCAGGGCGGCGTCGAACGCGGTGGTGCCGACGACGGCGCGAGGGCCCCGGTACAGGCCGGTCGTGCGGGGGAAGCCCGGCAGGACGTCGGCGAAGTGCTGCCAGCCGGGGGCGGTGGTGATCGCCGCGATGTCGTCCGCCGCGTCGTCGGGGACCCGCAGCAGGGCCACCCGGTCGGCGCGCACGACCGTCGAGTCGACCAGCACGGTGGAGGAGAACGGCGGCAGCGGGCGGGTGGGCGGTTCCCCGACCAGGGCGGGCGTGTGGGCGAGGTTCACCACGATCGTCCGGCCCGGGACCGCGAGCCCGGCGGCGTCGGTCACGACGGTGGTCTCCACGAACCCGTCGGCCAGGGCGACCGCCGTGACCGCGTTCGCGGCGACGGCGGCACGGGCGGACGCGGTGCCGGTGGGCGCGGACGCGGTGGGCGCGGACGCGGTGGGCATGGACGCGGCGGACGCGGTGCCGGTGGGCGCGGCCATCACGCCGCCATCGCTTCCGGCTCGACCTGGCGGCCGGGCACGAACGGCAGGACCGCCTGGCCGTCGCCGAAGTAGTGCGCCAGGGCGCCCACCACGCGCTCGGTGGCGTTGCCGTCGCCGTAGGGGTTGGCGGCCGACGCCATCAGCTCGCGCTGGGTCGGGTCGTCCAGCAGGCCCGTGACGTGCCGCACGACCTGCTCGCGGGTGCGGCCGACCAGGCGCGCGGTGCCCGAGGCCACCGCCTCCGGCCGCTCGGTGACGTCGCGCAGCACGAGCGTCGGCTTGCCCAGTGCCGGCCCCTCCTCCTCGGCGCCGCTGCTGTCGGACAGGATGAGGTCGCTGCGCCACATCAGGCGGCAGAACTCCAGGTACGGCAGCGGGTCCACGACGGTGATGTTGGGGACGCCGCCGATGAGCGGCAGCAGCCCTTCCCGCACGACCGGGTTGCGGTGCAGCGGGACGACGATCCGCACGTCCGGGCGCTCGGCGATGTCGCGCAGCGCCTGCCCGATCTGGGGCAGCATCCGCCAGGACTCGCGGCGGTGGGCGCTGGCGACGATGATCCGGCGCGGGTCGTCGTCGAGGTCGGCCAGGGCGGGGACGACGGCCGTCTGCGGTTGGCCGCTCGCCCAGCGCAGGGCGTCCACGACGGTGTTGCCGGTGACCACGATGCGCGACTCGCTCACGCCCTCGCGGATGAGGTTGGCGCTGTTGCCGGGGGTCGGGGCCAGGTGCAGGGCGGAGATCTGCGCGACCAGGCGCCGGTTGGCCTCCTCGGGGAACGGCGAGTGCAGGTTGCCGCTGCGCAGCCCGGCCTCGATGTGCACCACGGGCACGTGGTTGTGGAACGCGGCCAGCGCGCCGGCCAGGGTGGTGGCGGTGTCGCCGTGCACGAGGACGGCCTCGACCCGCTCCCGGGCCAGGTAGTCGGAGAGCCCGCTGAGCGCCCGGTGGGTGACCTGCGACAGCGTCTGCTTCGGGGCCATGACCCCCAGGTCGACGTCGGGCTGGATGCCGAACGCGTCGAGGGTCTCGTCGAGCATCTGCCGGTGCTGGCCGGTGGACAGCACGACGGGTGAGAAACGGGGGTCCTCGCGCAACATGCGGATGACCGGCGCACACTTGATGGCCTCGGGACGGGTACCGAGGACTACGGCTATGGAGCGCATGGCGTCCCTTCGATGTATTTCCTTCGACGTGGGGGTCTGGCTCGAATTCCGGCAACAATGCGCGATCGGTGATCCGATATTAGGGCTCGATCAGTGCCGGAAGGAACGGTGTTCAACCGACAACCCGTCGCCGGTTGCACGCGTCTTCATTCGGAGGAATACAGCGGATAAAAGTGCGCGGGGCACACGCAGGGTGGCACTGACAGGGTCAGGTTCACGCCACCGGAGGAGCCCCCGGTGCGGGACAATGGCGCCATGGACACGGAGTTGGGTGACTTCCTGCGTTCCCGCCGCGCCGCCCTGCGGCCGGAGGAGTTGGGCCTGGCCTCCTACGGCAGCCGTCGCGTGCCCGGGCTGCGGCGCGAGGAGCTGGCGCAGCTGGCCGGCGTCAGCGTGACCTACTACACCCGCCTGGAGCAGGGGCAGAGCCAGAACGTCTCGGACAACGTGCTCGACGCCATCGCACGGGCGTTGCGGTTGAACGACGACGAGGTCGCCCACCTGCGTGACCTGGCGAAACCCATCCGCCGCAAGCGCGCCAACCCCGCGCGGGCGGAGGCGGTGCGGACCTCGACGGCGCAGCTCATCAGCGCGATGGAGGGCGTGGCGGTGGTGGCGATGGACCGCCGCAGCGACGTGCTGGCCTGGAACGCCATGGGGCACCAGCTGCTCGCGCCGCACTACGCCGCGGACAGCCCGCGGTCCAGCGCCGAGCGCCCCAACCTGACCAGGATGCTGTTCCTCGACCAGGCCACCCGCGAGCTGTACGTCAACTGGGAGGACGAGGCGAAGCGGTCCGTCGCGTCGCTGCGCCTGGTCGCCGGCCGCCACCCGGACGACCGCCACCTGGCCGAGCTGATCGGCGAGCTGTGCATGAAGAGCCAGTTCTTCTCGGCCCTGTGGTCGCGCCACCCGGTGCTCAACTGCACGTTCGGCGTGAAGTACTTCGCGCACCCGCAGGTGGGCCGACTCGAATTGCAGTTCGAGGTGGTGCAGATGCCCGACGATTCGGCGCACCGAATTCTGATGTACAGCGCGGAACCGGGTACTCCCGCCGAGGCGGCGCTGCGCCTGCTGGGGCGCGGCCAGGCGGACGAGGCCGCCGTGCCGATCCCGAGGGTGGTCGAGCGCTCGCACCGCGACCGCTGACGACGTGGCCCGTGCCCGGCGGTTCCCGCACCGTCCAGCTGCTCGGCGAC
>NZ_JBPKJK010000258.1:0-8072 GCF_051756985.1 Saccharothrix sabaoui | reverse complement strand
GGGTACTCGCGGTGGGCGTCAAGCAGGCGGCGCACACCTGCGGCGATGGCGAGGCGCGATGGGGCTGGACTTCGACGACACCGTGACGCGCGCCCTGAGGCGGTACGCGAGGTCGGTCACCTCGGCGCTGGGCCTGGGCGGCGACTGCTGGTGCGTGCAGGACGAGCACCAGGTCGGCATCTACCTGGCGCTGGACGGCCGGTTGGGCTCGCACCCCGGCCACGACGTGGCGCTGCTGTGGGACGAGCGGCACGGCTGGTCGGCCGTCGTGGAGACCGACGGCGGCGAGGACGTCGTCGTGGGCCGCCTCGACGGCCTGGCGGTGCCGCGCGCCGGCGCGGTGGCCGCCTGGGTCGCCGACCTCTTCCGCCGCTCGGCGGCCGACGCCCGGCGCGACGACCAGGTCACCCCCGACGCGCTCCCCAGGGCCTCCTGAGGCACCCGCAGTCGACCGCGTTTCACCGCCCTCCTCCCGGGAAGCCGTCCCACGAGACGGCGAGGAGACGGCATGAAGGCAGTGGTGTGGCACGGGACCGGGGACATCCGGCTGGACGAGGTGCCCGACCCGAAGGTCCTGGAACCGGGTGACGCGATCGTGCGCATCACGCGCAGCGCGATCTGCGGCACCGACCTGCACCTCGTGCGCGGCACGATGCCCGGCATGGTGGAGGGCACCGTCCTGGGGCACGAGGCCGTGGGCGTGGTGGAGGAGGTCGGACCGGCGGTGCGCGGGTTCACCCCCGGCGACCGCGTGGTGGTGACCTCCACGATCGGGTGCGGCACCTGCTCGTACTGCCGGGCCGGGTACTACGCGCAGTGCGACACGGCGAACCCGAACGGACCGACCGCGGGCACGTCGTTCTTCGGCGGGCCGGAGTCGACGGGGCCGGTGGACGGGTTGCAGGCCGAGTACGCCCGCGTGCCGTTCGCCATGACGAGCCTGGTGCGCATCCCCGACGCGGTCGACGACGACCAGGCGATCCTGCTCTCCGACATCTTCCCCACGGCCTGGTTCGGCGCGAAGCTCGCCGAGGTCGGGAAGGGCGACAGCGTGCTCGTGCTCGGCGCGGGCGTGGTGGGGCAGTTCGCCATCGCCTCGGCCAAGCGGCAGGGGGCCGGGCGGGTGTTCGTCGTCGACGGCATCGGGTCGCGCCTGGACAAGGCCCGCGAGCAGAACGCCGAGACGGTGGACTTCAACCGCGAGGACCCCGTCGCCCTGGTCCAGGAGCTGACCGGCGGCATCGGCGTCGACCGCGTCATCGAGTGCGTCGGCGTGGACGCCCAGCGCCCGAAGACCGGACCCGCCGCCGAGGGGGCCGCGCGGATGGTCGACCGGTTCGAGCGGGAACGGCGGCAGGCCGCGCCCGAGGCGAACCCGACCGGCGAGCAGTGGGTGCCCGGCGACGCGCCGAGCCTGGCCCTGAGGTGGGCCGTGCAGGCGGTCGCCAAGGCGGGTACCATCGGGGTCGTCGGCGTCTACCCGCCCGGCTTCGACGGCTTCCCGATGGGCGAGGCGATGAACAAGAACCTCACCGTGCGGATGGGCAACTGCAACCACCGCCGCTACCTGCCCGAGCTGCTCGACCTCGTGGTCAGCGGCGTCGTGGACCCCACCGCGTTCATCACGCGGCACGAACCCCCGGTGAACGCGATCGAGGCGTACGAGACGTTCGACCGCCGCGAAGAGGGCTGGCTCAAGACCGTCCTGGACGTCGCGTGAGCGCCGGCACCGTCGCGGACGCGCTCGTCCGACGACTGCGGACCTGGGGCGTGCCCAGGGTGTTCGGCTACGCGGGCGACGGCATCGACCCGATCCTCGCCGCCCTGCACCGCGCCGGCGGGGACCCGGAGTTCGTGCCCGTGCGGCACGAGGAGATGGCCGCCTTCATGGCCACCGGCCACGCCAAGTACACCGGCGAGGTGGGCGTGTGCCTGTCCACCCAGGGACCGGGGGCGATCCACCTGCTCAACGGCCTCTACGACGCCAAGCTGGACCGCCGGCCGGTGGTGGCGCTCGTCGGGCAGGTCGTGACGACCGCGCTGGGCACCGGCTACCTCCAGGAGGTGGACCTGCACTCGCTGTTCAAGGACGTCTGCGGCCAGTACCTCCAGACGGTGTCCGCCCCCGAGCAGCTGCCGGTGCTCCTGGACAACGCGATGCGCACCGCGATCTCCGAGCGCGTGCCGACCTGCCTGATCGTGCCGCACGACGTGCAGCGCGCCGACGCCGTGGAGGAGCTGCCGCACACCCACGGCGTCGTGCCGTCCTCGGCGGTCCTCGCCCGCCCGCGCGTGCTGCCGCGCGAGGACGACCTGCGCCGGGCCGCCGACGTGCTCAACGCGGGCGAACGGGTCGCGCTGCTGCTCGGGCGCGGTGCCGCCGGCACGGGGCGCGAGGTCGCCGAGGTGGTCGAGGTGCTGGGCGCGGGGGCGACGGCGTCGCTGGTGGGCAAACCGGTCGTGCCGGAGGACGCGCCGTGGCACACCGGCGTCATGGGCCACCTGGGCACCACCGCCTCGGCGGAGCTGATGTCGGGCTGCGACACGCTGCTGATCGTGGGCAGCAACGACCCGTGGACCGAGTTCTACCCGGAGCCGGGGCAGGCCCGCGCCGTGCAGGTCGACGTCGAGGCGCGGGTGGTGGGCAGCAAGTACCCGGTCGAGGCGGCGCTCGTCGGCGACGCGCGCGAGACGCTGCGGGCCCTGCTGCCGCTGCTGCACCGCAAACCCGACCGCGGGTGGGAGCAGCGGGTGTTCACGTCGGTGTCCCGGTGGCGGCGGATCGCCGGGGAACGCGCCCGCACCCCCGCCGACCCGCTCAACCCGGAGCTGGTGGTGCACGAGCTGTCCGGCCACCTGCCGCTCGACGTGCAGGTCGCCGTGGACGTCGGCTCGGCCACCTACTGGTTCGCCCGCCACCTCGCCCTGCCGGTCGGCGCGCCCGCGCACACCTCCAGCTACCTGGCGTCCATGGGCTGCGCCCTGCCCTACGGCCTGGCGGCCAAGCTGCACGCGCCGGACCGGCCGGTGGTGGCGCTGGTCGGCGACGGCGCGATGCAGATGAACGGCCTGCTGGAGCTGATCACCGTCGCCGACCGGTGGCGCGGCTGGGCCGACCCGAGGTTCGTCGTGCTGGTGCTGCACAACCGCGACCTCAACGAGGTCACCTGGGAGCAGCGCGAGATGGAGGGCGACCCGCGCTTCCCGACCTCGCAGCGCGTCCCGGACTTCCCCTACGCCGCCTACGCCGAGCTGATCGGCCTGCGCGGCATCCGCGTCGACTCGCCCGACCAGGTCGGCAAGGCGTGGCACGAGGCGTTCCACGCCGACCGGCCCGTGGTCGTGGAGGCCGTCGTGGACCCCGCCGTGCCGCTGCTCGCCCCGCACCTGCCGGGGGAGAAGGTGGACGCGATCCTCAAGGGGCTGGACCAGGAACCCGGCGGTGACCCGGAGCGGGAGCACCTGCGGCGGCAACGCGCCGCCGAGGGGCACGGGTAGCGGGCCCGCCCGGTCGGGGGTCCGCCGCTCCGGGCCCCGGGAGTGCTCGCCGCTCTCAGCGGGTGCTGTCGTCCGGTGCCGGGGGAGTGTCCGTGCCCTGCCTGACCAGGAGGACGAGTCGTTCCGCCCGGTCGGCGTCGGTGGTGGTCAGGGCGATCCCGTTGGCCAGGGCGAGGAGTTCCGACGCGGTGAGGTCGGCGCGGACGGCACCGGCGGTCTGCGCCCGGGTCAGCAGTGCGGACGCGGCTGCGTGCATCGAGTGGTGCCAGCGGTCGAACAACGCGGAGTGCCGACCGGTGCGGTCGTCGGTGATCGACAGCGCCAGTTCCCGCTTGGCCGTCACGTGCGCGATGAAGTCCCGGAGCCAGTCGAAGAGGGCGTCGTCGGGAGGGTCCTCGGTCAGGAGGGACCGGCTCCGGGCGTGGAGTTCGGCCACTTCTCCGGAGTAGACGGCGATGATCAATTCGCGACGCGTCGGGAAGTGCCGGTACATCGTGGCGTTGCCGACGCCGGCCCGGCGGGCGACGTCGTCGAGCGGGGCGTCGACACCGCGGTCGTGGAAGACGTCCCTGGCCGCGGCCACCAGCAGGTCGTAGTTGCGCTGGGCGTCCGCGCGCCGACGCCGGGGTCCCGAACGCGGCGCGGGTCCGGCGCTCTGCGGTGGCATGACCCTCCTTGCCAATCGGGGACTTCCCCGGTTACGGTAGCCGACCAGCGCAAACGGGGAGTTCCCCACTTGCGGCCTCGTGCAGTCCCACCGGAGGAGGTCCCGCATGCCGCAGGGAGCGGAAGGCACCGCGCACCCGGGACCGGGGGAGGTCCACCGGCGCTGCGTCGAGAGCTACGCGCAGGTCCTGGAGGGCCGGCTCGAAGACGCGCTGGAGCTGATCGACCCCGAGGTCGTCGACCACCGGGGAGGCACCCGGGGCGATCACCGGGGACGCGAGGCCTGGCGGCGGAAGTGGGAGCAGGCGAGCACGGGCAGCGCGTTCCGCGACGTCTCGGTGACGATCGAGCAGAACGTCGTCTCCGGCGACACCTCCGTCAACCGGTACACCGTCCGGGGCGCCCACGCGGACTCCGGCCGGCGCTACGAAGTCCTCGGCCTGGACATGGTCCGAGTCCGCGACGGCCGGATCGTCGAGCACTGGGCCCTGCTGGACGAAGAGGCGATGCGCGACCAGTTGGGCCCGTGAAAGGACCTCCCGCCCCGGCGGCGAACGGCCTCAGGGGGTCACCGGGGGAGCGGTGACGACCTCGGTGGCCGGGTCGTGGCGGAGCGCGGTCGTGCCGGCCACGACGACGGTCGCCCTCCGCCACGGCTGTTCGCGGAGCAGGAACGGCAGTTCCTCGGCCGACCACGCGGCGACGTGCCGGCGCTGGGCGTCGGAGTCGCCGTCGCGCGCCACCAGGCGGCGGTGCTGCTCGTCCAGGTCGCCCTGCACCCGGATCGAGGCGTCGACCCACGGGGCGAGCTCCTCGCGGACCACCCCGGTGCCCTCGACCCGCACGACGTCCGCCCCGGTCGGGACGCGGATCGCCCCCGGCCTGCCGTGCTCCACCCACGCGGCGGGGCGGTACTCCACCGCCCCGCCGCGGTGGAGGGGGCGCAGGACGTTCCCGACCAGCAGGTGCCCCCCAGTCGAAGCACGCGTGGTTCCAGGCGACGTCGGGCAGTCGCTCGACGCGCCACCCCTCGGCCGGGACCTCGCCCGGGTGCAGGCGCATCCACGACCTCCTCGGGAGCCGCGACCGGTCGGACGAGGGTACGGCTCGCGGCGGTGCCCGGGTCGGGGTCGGGCGGTCCGGGCTGCGGTGTGACGTAAGTAATTTGGAATTATTCCAGATAACCGCATAAGGTTGTCCCCGTGACGTCCGACTTCGAGGCCCAGCTGCGGTCGGTCTCGTTGCGCGTGACCCGTCCCCGGTTGGCGGTGCTCACGGCGCTGCGCGACCACCCCCACGTCGACACCGAGACGGTGATCTCGCTGGTGCGCGTGGACCACCCGACGGTGTCCCACCAGGCGATCTACGACGTGCTGCGCGCCCTGACCGACACCGGTCTGGTGCGGCGCATCCAGCCCGCCGGCGCGATCGCCCGCTACGAGTCCCGGGTGGGGGACAACCACCACCACGTCGTGTGCCGCTCCTGCGGCGCGATCTCGGACGTCGACTGCGCCGTCGGCCACAGCCCCTGCCTCACCGCCTCGAACGACAACGGCTACGCGATCGACGAGGCGGAGGTCGTCTTCTGGGGCACCTGCCCCGACTGCTCGGCCGAGAACACCGCCAAATGAACCGCCTGTTGGAAGGAAGTAGATGAGCGACCCCAAGGGAACGCCCCCGTCGAGCGCGCAGGGCGTGGACCAGAAGGCCGCGGTCGGCTGCCCGGTCGCGCACGACTCGGTGACCTCGCACGGCAGCGAGAGCGAGAACCCCGCGATCGACTCGCCGACCCCGAAGACGGGTGGCCGTCCCCGCGGCAACCGCGACTGGTGGCCCAACCAGCTCGACCTGTCGGTGCTGCACGCCCACTCGACGAAGAGCAACCCCCTGGGCGAGGCGTTCGACTACGCCCGGGAGTTCGCCAAGCTCGACGTCGAGGCCCTCAAGCGCGACATCACCGAGGTGCTCACCACCTCGCAGGACTGGTGGCCGGCCGACTTCGGCCACTACGGCGGCCTGATGATCCGCATGAGCTGGCACGCCGCGGGCACCTACCGCATCCACGACGGCCGCGGTGGCGCGGGCGACGGCGGCCAGCGGTTCGCCCCGCTCAACAGCTGGCCCGACAACGCCAACCTGGACAAGGCGCGCCGCCTGCTGTGGCCGGTCAAGCAGAAGTACGGCCAGAAGGTCTCCTGGGCCGACCTGCTCGTGCTCGCCGGCAACGTCGCCCTGGAGTCCATGGGCTTCAAGACCTTCGGCTTCGGCTTCGGCCGCGTGGACGTCTGGGAGCCGGAGGAGATCTTCTGGGGCCCCGAGGACGCCTGGCTGGGTGACGAGCGCTACGTCAGCGAGTCGGAGATGGCGCCCGAGGTCGGCGCGACCGAGATGGGCCTCATCTACGTCAACCCCGAGGGCCCCCGCGGCAACGCGGACCCGCTGGCGGCGGCGCACTTCATCCGCGAGACCTTCGGCCGGATGGCGATGAACGACGAGGAGACCGTCGCCCTCATCGCCGGTGGCCACACCTTCGGCAAGACGCACGGCGCGGGCGTCGCGGACGGCCACGTGGGCGCGGAGCCCGAGGGCGCCCCGCTGGAGGCGCAGGGCCTGGGCTGGCTGAGCACCCACGGCAGCGGCAAGGGCGCGGACACGATCACCAGCGGCCTCGAGGTGACGTGGACCGACAAGCCGACGCAGTGGAGCAACCGCTTCTTCGAGATCCTCTTCGGCTACGAGTGGGAGCTCACCACGAGCCCCGGCGGGGCCAAGCAGTGGGTCGCCAAGGACGCCGAGGAGATCATCCCCGACGCCTACGACCCGGCCAGGAAGCACAAGCCGACCATGCTCACGACCGACCTGTCGCTGCGCGTGGACCCGGCGTACGAGAAGATCTCCCGCCGCTTCCTGGAGAACCCCGACGACTTCGCGCTGGCGTTCGCCAAGGCGTGGTACAAGCTGCTGCACCGCGACATGGGTCCGGTCAGCCGCTTCCTGGGCCCGTGGGTCGCCGAGCCCCAGCTGTGGCAGGACCCGGTGCCGGCCGTCGACCACGAGCTGGTGGGCGACGCCGACGTCGCCGCCCTCAAGGCGAAGGTCCTCGACTCCGGCCTCACCACCGCCCAGCTGGTCAGCACGGCCTGGGCCTCGGCCGCGAGCTTCCGCTCCACCGACAAGCGCGGTGGCGCCAACGGCGCCCGCATCCGCCTGGAGCCGCAGCGCAACTGGGAGGTCAACCAGCCGGAGCAGCTCAAGGCCGTCCTGGAGACCCTGGAGGGCGTCCAGCGGGAGTTCAACGCGGCGGGCGGCGCGAAGATCTCGCTGGCCGACCTGATCGTGCTGGCCGGTTCGGCCGCCGTCGAGAAGGCGGCGCGCGACGCCGGCGTCGAGGTGACCGTGCCGTTCCGCCCGGGGCGCACCGACGCCTCGCAGGAGCAGACCGACGTCGAGTCGTTCAAGGTCCTGGAGCCGCAGGCCGACGGTTTCCGCAACTACCTGCGTTCCGGTGAGAAGCGCCAGCCGGAGGTGCTGCTCGTCGACCGCGCCTACCTGCTCGACCTGACCGCGCCGGAGATGACCGTCCTGGTCGGCGGCCTGCGCTCGCTCGGCGCCAACCACGGCGGCAGCGCGCACGGCGTGCTCACCGACCGGCCCGGCGTGCTCACCAACGACTTCTTCGCCAACCTGCTCTCGCCGGGGACCCGGTGGAAGGCGTCGGAGTCCGAGGAGAACGTGTACGAGATCCGCGACTCGGCCACCGACGAGCTGAAGTGGACGGCGACCCCGGTCGACCTCGTCTTCGGCTCCAACTCCCAGCTGCGCGCCCTCTCCGAGGTCTACGCCAGCGAGGACGCCCGCGAGAAGTTCGTGACCGACTTCGTCGCGGCGTGGACCAAGGTGATGGAGCT
>NZ_JBPKJK010000257.1:0-8176 GCF_051756985.1 Saccharothrix sabaoui | reverse complement strand
CCGGCGGGAGCGGTGATCCCCGATACTCGGTCCGCCCGAGGAGCCGATCACCCGTCCGGGAGCGAGAACCATGCAACGCAGCCTCTTGTGGGCGGCAGCCGTCCTCACCGGCGCCACCGCGGTCCTGCTCGTCGTGCCGATCTGGTTCCTGAACGCGGACCAGTACCAGGCGCTGGCCACGGGCGTGCAGGCGCTGGGCGTGACCGTCGCGCTGGTCTTCGGCGCCGGTTCGCTCCTGTCCGACAACCACAACCGCAAGGTCGACCGGGCCCTGGGCCTGCACGCCGAGCTGACGGCGGGTGACGTCCAGACCGCCCGCGTCCGCCTGCTCGTCCACCTCCAGGGTGCCCGGGAGAACGGGAAGGTCCGGCCGGTCGCGCTCGCCCGCCTGCGCGCCGACGACGGGATCGCCACCTACGCCGACCCGGCGTCGGGCAGGCCGCTCCGGGACGCCAACGTGGTGCTGCGCTACTTCGAGCGCGTCAACGCGGCACGGGTCGCGGGCATCGCCGACCTCCCGTTCCTGCACGAGCTGATCGGCGTCCACGCCCTGTGGTGGGACCGGGCGATCGCGCGCGACGAGGGCGAACCCCTGCGCCGCGGCCTGGCGGAGCTGGCGACGTGGGTCGAGCACCACAGCCGCACCCGGGCGCGGGGCGCGCACTACCCGGAGGGCTGGGCGCGGTACCTCGGCCGCGACTTCGACGAGCGGGGCGAGGACCCCGCCGCGCTCCCCTGAGCGCGCCGGGCCGGGACCGCACGCGCCGAAGCGGTCAGGAATCGAGAAGCACGGGGCGGTGTGCGATATCTAGCGTCTTCGGCACGGGGGCGCGCCGGACGCGCCCCACCGATCCCGAGGAGTTCCCGATGAACGGCGACAAGCGCGTCCGCCGACTGCACCGCTGGGTGTCCATCGCCTTCACGGTGACCGTGATCGCCTGCTTCGCCGCGCTCGGTCAGGCGGGGTCCGCGCCCTGGGTGTTCTACCTCCCGCTGCCGCCGCTCCTCGTGCTGCTGCTCACCGGTCTCTACCTGTTCTCGTTGCCGTACGCGAGGAAGTGGCGCACGGGACGGCGTGCCGTGCGCGGCGAGTGACCCGCGGCGGGCGGACGCCTAGGATGGCACCGTGCCGAGGACCGACACGGGATCGCGGGTGATCGCCGCCCCGCCGGAGCGCGTGTACGCGGCGCTCGTCGACCGGGACGCGCTCGCGGCCTGGTTGCCGCCCACCGGGATGAGCGGCGGGTTCGACCGCTTCGACGCCCGCCCGGGCGGGTCGTACCGGTTGGTCCTGACCTACGCGGACGCGTCGGGCTCGCCCGGCAAGGCCACCGCCGACTCCGACGTCGTCGAAGCGCGGTTCGTGGACCTCGTCCCCGGGCGGCGCGTCGTGCAGGCGGTCGACTTCGTCTCCGACGACCCCGCCTTCGCCGGCACGATGACGATGACGTGGGAGGTCACCGCGGTCGGCACCGGCACGCGCGTGGACGTCCGCGCCGACGACGTCCCCGACGGCATCTCCGCCGAGGACCACGCCGCCGGGATCGCCTCCTCGTTGGCGAACCTCGCCGCGCACCTCGGGGCGGACGCCGAGGACCAGACCGGCGGCGATATACCAAAATAACAATTCCCCGATCGCGCCGACACCCTATAAATCACTCATTCGTGTGGATTTTTCCTTCCTTCAACACACCTGCCGGAAAGTGAACCGCTCGGTGGTACCGTTCCGCGCTCGAAGACCCCACCAGAACGGAATCGCGGTGCGTTGACGCGCACCTCGGCGCGAGGAGTACCCATGCTCGACGAAGTGATCGTGATCCTCACCGACACGATCGGCGTGCCCACCCGGGACATCGGCCCGGACACGACGCCGGACCAGGTCGACCTGGACTCGCTGGCCCTCGTCGAGCTGTCCGTGGCGCTGGAGGAGAAGCTGGGCGTCGCGATCACCGAGCGGGAGCTGAAGGAACTGCCCACCGTGGGCGCCATCGCCGAGCTCGTGGCGGACCGGAGCGGGCGGGCCTGAGACCCGCGCCGATCCCCTGACCAGGGCACCGGTGACACCACGTGAAGACGACTGAACTGTCCGACTACCCCGTCCGCGCCGGCCGCCTCCGGGAGTGGAGGCCGCACGTGCCGGACCTGCCGGCGGCGTCGGCGCTGGCCCACGACCCGACACCGCCGTCCTACAACCAGGAGCGACACCTGCGGGTGGTCACCGCTTTACGCGACCGCGACACCGGTTTCCCGACCTGGATCGGCATCGCGTTCGAAATAGCGCGACCGCTGGACGTCGAGGCGTTCCGCGGCGCGCTGCGGAAGTGGATCGGCCGGCACGAGACGCTGCGCAGCGGTTTCCTCGCGGCGGGCGGTGAATTCCACCGGTTCACCCTGGACCGCGACGCGGTGTCGGTCGTCGACACCGTGCTGGGCGACTTCACGGCGGGCGACGGCGTCGCGGACCGCCTCGCGGACCGGCTCACGCGCGCCACCGACGCGACCCGCTGGCCCAGCTACGTCGTGGAGACCGTCGAGCGGGCGGACTCGACCACGGTCATCGCGGCGCTCGACCACTCCAACGCGGACGGCTACTCGATCTTCGCGGTCATCCGGGAGCTGCACGACCTCTACGACGCGGCCGTGCACGGGCGGGCGGACGTGCCGGACGACACCGGCAGCTACGTGGACTTCAGCCGCGCGGAGCGGATCGCCGCGCACCGGGTCGACCGGGACCACCCGGCCGCGGTGCGGTGGGCGGCGTTCCTCGACGCCTGCGGCGGCGGGCTGCCGGCGCTGCCCCTCGACCTCGGCGTCGAGGACGGCGCGTGCGTGCCGCAGGGCCTGACGACCGAGCACCTGCTGGACGCGCCGGGCGCGGCGGCGTTCGAGGCGGCGTGCCGGGCCGGGCGCAGCAGCGTCCTCGCGGGCGTGCTCACCGCGGCGGCCATCGCGTTCGACCGGTTCCGGCCGCAGCCGGTCCACCGGTTCATCACACCGCTGCACACGCGGGCGACGCCGGAGTGGTCGACGTCCATGGGCTGGTACGTCGGCGCGGGCCCGGTGGAGATCCCGCTGCACGGCGCGGCCGACTTCCGCGACCTCCTCCCCCGTGCGCAGAGGTCCGCCAGGACCGCCAACCGCGTCGCCCAGACACCGCTGGTGAAGGTGCTCGAAGTCCTCGGCGTGCGGCTGCGCCACTCCCACGACATGTTCTCGTTCGTCTCGTTCCTGGACCTGCGCCACGTCCCGGGCGCCGAGCGGTGGACCGAGTGGAACGCCCGGACCCTGGTCGGGAGGTCCCACAACAGCAAGGCGAGCTTCTGGGTGAACCGCACCCGGGAGGACCTGCACGTCACGGCCCGCTACCCCGACACGGCGACCGCCCGCGAGAACGTGGGCCGCTTCCTCGACCGGCTCAAGCTCGTCGTGCGCTCGGTGGCGGAGACCGGCAACCACCCGTTGCGCTGAGCCCCGGCGGGACCGGGGCGCGGCAGGCGGTGGGGCGCGGCGGAGCGGCCGGCGGACGCGCGCGCACGGGAAGCGCCCGACCCGACGCCGGTGGTGCCGACGTCGGGCCGGGCGCTCGTGGGTCCCGGTCGTGAACTACCCGAAGTTCACGTCACTGCACCACATGTACGCCTGGTCGAGGTGCGAAGCCTGCCAGATCGTGAACACGACGTGGTGCCCCCGGTAGGAGCCGTTGGTCTGGACGTTGAACTTGATGTCCTTGGCCGGGGCGAACCTGCCGGTCGTCGTGACGAGGTCCAGGTTGCCCCAACCGAGGCTCTGGGTGGCCGGGTCGAAGCCCTGCTTGCTGACGTAGACCCGGAAGTAGTCCGCGCCGTGGCTGGCCTGGTCGTACAGGTGCATCTGGAAGCTGCTGCCGACGCTGGTGGTCCGCCACCTGCCGGGCGTGTTCAGGGCGTTGTTGCGCGAGAGGTTGTTGCTGCAGAGCTGCCCGTTGGGGGTCGCACCCTGGAAGTTGCCGCCGAGGCCGTCCCGCAGCGCGCTCATCCAGTTCCACATGGTGTCGGCGTTGGCCTGGAAAGCCTGGTAGCACATGGGGTCCTGCTGCTGCATCGCAGGGTTCGTGTGCTGACTGCCCCAGGCTTGCCAACACTGGTAGGCACGGGTGGCGGGGCCGACGATCGTGCCGTGCGCCGAGGCCGTCGGGGTCCAGACGAACATGCCGGCGATCATGGCGACGGCCAGCGCGATGGCGCCTCGTCGTCGGGCAGGGGACCCGGAGGTACTGCGCAGACGCATGGTTGAGCCTCCACTCTTCGGATGGTGGGCGGCGGTGATCAATCTGGGAGCGCTCCCAGAAGCAATCAGGAGCCTATACGTCACGCAGCGAAACTTCAACGAAACATTGAGTGATGGTTACGGCCTCTTTTCCACCGGTGTGAACGACCGCCGCCGACCCGGCCCCGACCTGCCCTTACGCGGCGGCGCCCCGCACCCGGCGGTGATCGGGACGTCGCCGCCCCGCCGGGTGACCTTCACCCGGGTGGCCGGTCGGCCACCCCCGTTCGACGACGGCGCGGGCTGCCGACGGCCGCCGGCCGGCCTGGGCCGTCGGACGAGGTAGTTGAGGAATCAACCAGCGTCGCGTGGCGTTCCACGGGCGTGAAGAAAATCGGTTTCCTGTCCTTCGGGCACTGGTCCGACAGCCCGCACTCGCGGGCGAGGTCGGCGGCGGACGTGCTGTCGCAGGCCATCGACCTGGCCGTGGCCGCGGAGGAGCTGGGCGCGGACGGCGCCTACTTCCGGGTGCACCACTTCGCCAGGCAGCTGGCCTCCCCGTTCCCGCTGCTGGCCGCGATCGGCGCCCGGACCGAGCGCATCGAGATCGGCACCGGCGTGATCGACATGCGCTACGAGAACCCGATGTACATGGCCGAGGACGCCGGCGCCGCCGACCTCATCTCCGGCGGCAGGCTCCAGCTCGGCCTCTCCCGGGGGTCGCCCGAGCAGGTGGTCGACGGCTGGCGCTACTTCGGCTACCAGCCGGGTGAGGGCGACACGGACGCCGACATGGCCCGCAAGCACACCGAGGTGCTGCTGACCGTGCTGAAGGGCGAGGGCTTCGCGCCGCCCAACCCGCGCCCGATGTTCCCCAACCCGCCCGGCCTGCTCCGCGTCGAACCGCACTCGCCCGGCCTGCGGGACCGGATCTGGTGGGGCGCGGGCTCCAACGCCACCGCCGCCTGGGCCGCCCGGCAGGGCATGCACCTGATGAGCTCGACGCTGAAGAACGACGAGGGCGGCGCGCCGTTCCACGTCCAGCAGGCCGAGCAGATCCGGGCGTTCCGCAAGGCGTGGGCGGAAGCCGGGTGGCAGCACCAGCCCCGCGTCTCCGTCTCGCGCAGCGTCTTCGCCCTCACCTCCGACCTCGACCGCGCCTACTTCGGCGACGACGGCGGGAGCACCGACAAGATCGGGTACATCGACGCCGGCACCAGGGCCGTCTTCGGCCGCAGCTACGCCGCCGAACCCGACGCCCTGGTCGAGCAGCTGGCCGAGGACGAGGCCATCGCCGAGGCCGACACGCTGCTGCTCACCGTGCCCAACCAGCTCGGCGTGGACTACAACGTGCACGTGCTCGACGACATCCTCACCCACGTCGCGCCCGCCCTCGGCTGGCGCTGACCCGCCGCGCGCCCGCGGGCGATCCGCGGTAGGCAGGTGGGGGTGCCGCACGGGAGGAGAGCGCGATGGCACGGGCAGTGGGCGTCACCGAGCGGGGCGGTCCGGAGGTGCTGGCCGTCGTCGACCGCGAGGTGCGGGAGCCGGGCGAGGGCGAGGTGCGGATCGCCGTGCGCGCCGCCGCCGTCAACCCGACCGACATCGGGGTGCGGGAGAGGGGCGTCGACGACGTGCCGCCCCCGTGGGTGCCCGGCATGGACGCGGCGGGGACGGTGGAGGCCGTCGGCCCCGGTGTCCGGCGGCTGCGGGTCGGCGACGAGGTGATGGCCGCCGTCACGCCCCGGCGCCCCGAGGGCGGGGCGCAGGCGGAGCTGCTGGTCGTGCCGGAGGCGTCCGCCGTGCCGGTCCCGGACGGCGCCTCCGCCGCCGAGGCGTCGACGCTGCCGATGAACGGGCTCACCGCCAGGCTCGGCCTGGAGCTGCTCGGCCTGCCCCCGGGCGGGGCGCTCGCGGTGACCGGCGGCGCGGGCCTGCTCGCCTCGTACGTGGTGCCGCTCGCCAAGCGGGCGGGCCTGGTGGTCGTCGCCGACGCCAAGCCCGAGGACCGGGAGCTGGTCCTCGGGTTCGGCGCCGACCACGTCGTGCCGCGCGGTGACGGGTTCGCCGACGCGGTGCGCGAGCGCTTCCCCGCCGGCGTGGACGGCGTGTACGACACCGCGCTGCTGCACGAGCGGGTGTTCGGCGCGGTCCGCGACGGCGGCGGCGTGGTCGTCGTGCGGGGCTGGCGGCCCGCGAGCACCGAGCGCGGCATCACCGTGCACCGGGTCGTGGTCGGCGAGGCGCTGGAGCGCACCGACTGGCTGGAGGAGCTGCGCGAGCTGGCCTCGGCGGGTGTGCTGCGGCTGCGCGTGGCGGGCGAGTACCCGCCCGAGCGGGCCGCCGAGGCGCACCGGGTGATGGACGCGGGCGGGCTGCGCGGACGGGTCGTGATCCGCTTCTGACCCCCGTCCGGGCGGACCCGGTCCGGTTCCCGCGCCGAGCGCCGCCGTGAACGCGGAGGGCACCCGGTTAACACATTTTTCACCCGATGTGACGTTATGGGTACACATGATCACCGTTAGTAGGTACTTGACCGCGTGCGCGGTGCCCCATACTCGCCTTCGGCACGGCGGCCCCCGTTACCCTGCCCGGCCGCCGACCCGTTGGGAGGTCCGTCGATGAAGGTGTGGACAGGTCTTGTCGCGGCGGCGCTGGTGCTCGTCGGGAGCAGCGCGGCGACCGCACGGCCGGACGACGCGCCGTACTACTGGCAGGTCCCGGGCGCGGCCGAGCGCACGTTGCAGGCGGCCGGGTTCGACGTCGAGCACGGCGTCGACGGCGGCGTGCAGGTGGTCGGCGACCAGCGCGTGGCCGACCGGCTGGTCGCCCTGGGCTACCGGCCGCGCAAGTTCGACGCGGTCTACAAGCCGGTGCCGGCCGGGCGGAGCGCGGACGTCGGCGTCCAGACGTTCTACGGCGGCTACCGGACCGCGGCCGAGCACGAGAAGCACCTGACCGACGTGGCGGCGGCCTACCCGGCGCTGACGCAGGTGCACGACATCGGCGACAGCTGGCGCAAGACGCGCGGCCAGGGCGGGCACGACATCAAGGCCATCTGCATCACCAGGAAGCAGGCCGGCGACTGCGCGCTGAACCCCGCCTCGGCCAAGCCGCGGTTCGCGCTGATCGCGCAGCTCCACGCGCGGGAGCTGGCCACGGGCGAGCTGGCGTGGCGGTGGATCGACCACGTCACCAAGGGGTACGGCACGGACGCCGAGGTGACGTCCATCCTGGACACCACGGAGCTGTGGGTGGTGCCGATCGTCAACCCGGACGGCGTGGACATCGTCGCGTCCGGCGGCAACCAGCCGCTGATGCAGCGCAAGAACGCCAACAACACCAGCGCGTCGTGCTCGGCGCCGAGCTACGGAGTGGACCTCAACCGCAACTCCACGTTCAAGTGGGGCGGGGCGGGCACGAGCCGGTGCGGCGAGACCTACCAGGGCACGGCGGCCGGGTCGGAGCCGGAGACCCGGGCGATCGAGGCGTGGTTCCGGCAGCTGTTCCCCGACCAGCGGGGCCCGGGCGACACCGAGCCGGCACCGGTGACGACCAAGGGCGTGATGATCACCGTCCACAGCTACGGCAACCTGATCATGCCGCCGTGGGGCTGGACGTGGAACGCCAACCCGAACGCGGCGCAGCTCTCGGCGCTGGGCAGGAAGATGGCGGCGTTCAACGGGTACACCGTGGTCGCCGAGGGTGACACGACGGGCACGACCGACGACTTCACCTACGGCACCCTGGGCATCGCGAGCTACACGTTCGAGATCGGCAGCGGCAGCGGCAGCTGCGGCGGGTTCTTCCCGCAGTACTCGTGCGTGGACAGCCTGTTCTGGCCGAGGAACAAGGGCGCGTTCCTGACGGCGGCGAAGGCGGCGAAGGCCCCCTACGCCGGCTGACCCCCGGCAACGGCCTCGCTCGCGTC
>NZ_JBPKJK010000256.1:0-8372 GCF_051756985.1 Saccharothrix sabaoui | reverse complement strand
CACCTCCACACGACCTCCACAGCCCTCCGCTGCGATGGACCGCAGGCAGTCACCCACGGAGGGAAAACCATGTACGACGTCGTCGTTGTCGGTTGCGGACCGGTCGGCGCGCTCACCGCCAACCTGCTGGGCGCGCGGGGCGTGCGCACACTGGTCGTGGAGCGCGGCACCGAGCCGCACGGCCAACCGCGCGCGTTCTCCTGCGACGACGAGGCGTTGCGCGTCTACCAGCAGGCGGGGCTGCGCGACGAGGTCGCGGAGCACATGCACCGGCCGCGCCGGGCCGAGTACGTCAACGCCCGGGGCCGCGCGTTCGCCGAGATCGCGCTGGACGAGGTCGACTTCGGCCTGGGCGCCGCACCGCTGCACTTCTTCGACCAGCCGACGCTCGAAGCGGTGCTCAGGCGCGGCCTGGACCGGTTCCCGCACGTCGCGCTGCGCACCGGCACCGAGCTGGTGGCCCTGCGGCAGCACGAGGACCGCGTCACCCTCACCCTGCGCCACGACGGCCGGGACTCCGAGGTGGAGGCGCGGTACGTGCTGGGCGCGGACGGCGCCCGCAGCACGACCCGCGCGGCGGCGGGCATCGCGCTCACCGGCTCGTCGTCCGCCGAACCGTGGCTGGCGGTGTCGGGCGACGTCGAGCCGGGCGCGACCAGGGTGGGCACGACCCGGTTCGCGTGCGACTGGCGGCGTCCCGCGTTCGTGTCGCCGGGCGCGGGCGGCACGTACCGGTTGGAGTTCATGCTCCGCGACGGCGAGGACCTGGGGGCGATGACCGACCCGGCGACGATCCGGGAACTGGTCGCCCCGTACGTGGACCCGGACCGGTTCGCGGTGACCCGTGCCGTCGTCTACGCGTTCCACGACCTGGTGGCGGAGCGCTGGCGGGACGGCCGGGTGTTCCTGCTGGGCGACGCCGCGCACCAGATGCCGCCGTTCCTGGGGCAGGGCCTGTGCAGCGGGCTGCGGGACGCGGCGAACCTGACCTGGCGGGTCGCGCAGGTGCTGCGCGGCGAGGCCGACGACGCGCTGCTGGACGGCTACGAGGCCGAACGCCGCCCGCACACCGAGGCGATGGCGCGCACCAGCGTGCGGCTGGGTCGGGTGTTCCTGGTGCGCAGCCGGTTCGCCGCCGCGGTCCGGGACGCGGTGCTGCTCGCGGTCCAGGTGGTGCCCCGGGTGCGGCGGGCGGTCCGCCACTTCGAGTTCAAGCCGCGGCCCGTGCTGCCCGGCCACCGGGCCCCCGTCGGCACGATGTTCCCGCAGCCCGACGTGGCGGTCGGCGGCACGCGCGTGCCCCTGGACGACGTGCTGGGCGCGGAGTTCGCGGTGGTCGGGCCGGGGGTGGACGTGGCCACCGCGGTCGGCTGGCGCGGCCCGGCGGCGCGGTTCGTGCGCGTGGTGCCGCCCGGCGCGCCCGACGGCGGGGACATCACGACCGTGGAGGACGTGGACGGCGTGCTCGCCGCGTGGTTCGCCGAGCACGGCACGGACGTCGTGGTGCTGCGCCCGGACCGGTTCGTGCACGCGACCACCGCGTCCGGTACGGCCACCGCGACCGGCACGACCGGCACGACCGTCACGTCCCGAACGGCCGCAGCACGCCGCTGAACGGCTTGGGCACGGGCGGCGCGAACTCGGACCGGTCGCCCGTGCGCAGGCCCATGGTCACCAGGGACTGCACGAGCAGCGTCGCCGCCTGCACCCCGTCCACCACGGGCACCCCGATGTCGGCCGAGATCGACGCGCACAGCGACGTCATCCCGGCGCACCCGAGCACGACGGCGTCCACCCCGTCGTCGGCGACCGCCGCCCGGCACGCGTCCAGCACCACCCCGGCCGCGGCGTGCAGGTCGAGGACGGGCACGTCGCAGGCGTGCACGGCCCGGCAGAACCGGGTCACGCCGTAGCGCTCGACGAGGTCCCACGCCCGCCCGCGGGTCCGGGCGAGCGTGGTGACGACGGCGAACCCCCGGCCGAGGTGCGTGGCGGTGCGCAGCGCGGCCTCGGCGATGCCGACCACCGGGCCGCGGGCGACCTCGCGGGCGGCGTCCAGGCCGGGGTCGCCGAAGCACGCGATGACGTACCCGTCGCACCCGTCCCGCTCCGCCGAGGCGATCTCGGCGAGCAGGCCGGGCACGCTGAGCGCCTCGTCGTAGTGGCTCTCCACCGACGCGGGCCCCATCGCGGGCGACACGGCCCGCACGGTGGTGGTGGGCGCGGCGACCGCGCGGGCCGCCCGCCCGACCTCCTCGGTCATCGCCGCGCTGGTGTTGGGGTTGACGACCGTGATCCTCACGGCACGCGCGTCGTCTTCCGGGCGGACGCGGCGAGCGCCCGGCGGGTCAGCAGCGCGTGCACCGCGAACCCGACCGCCATGCCGATGAACCAGCTGTACTGGGCGGTGGTCCTCATCCCGGGCCCGTCGGTCCACAGCACGGGGACCACGGCGACGACCGCGCCGGCGGCGGTGGCGGTGATCGCGGACGGGTTGTAGCCGCCGCGGAACCAGTAGCGGCCGGTGGGGGACATGGTGAACAGGTCGTCCACGTCCACCCGCTGCTTGGAGACGAGGTAGTGGCCCGCGATGAGCACGCCGAACAGCGGCCCGATGAACGCGCCCAGCACCTCCAGCGTGTAGTGGATGACCTCGGGGTTGTTGTAGAGGTTCCACGGCGTGATGAGCACCGAGCCGACGGCGGCGATCATGCCGCCCGCCCGCCAGCTGACGCGCTGCGGGCTGACGTTGGAGAAGTCGAACGCGGGCGAGATGAAGTTCGCGACGATGTTGATGCCGATGGTGGCGACGGTGAAGGTCAGCGCGCCCAGCACGATCGCGAACGTCGTGCCCACCCGCGCGACCGTGGCCACCGGGTCGGTGATCAGCTCGCCGTACACCGGCACGGTCAACGACGCGGTCACCACCACCAGCAGCGAGAACACCAGGAAGTTGACCGGCAGGCCGAGCAGGTTGCCGCGCTTGACCGCCGCGAACGACCTGCCGTAGCGGGAGAAGTCGCCGAAGTTCAGCATCGGCCCGGAGAAGTACGACACGACCAGGGCGACCGCGCCGAGCATCACCGGCACGGAGTCGAGGCCGGAGTGGCGCACGTCGCCGAGCGACAGGTCGACCGCGCCCCAGCCCGCCTCGGTGATCAGGTACCCGGCCAGCACGAACATCACCACGTACACGGCCGGTCCGCAGAAGTCGATGAACCGGCGGATGGTCTCCATGCCGGTCCAGAACACCGCCGCCTGCACCACCCACAGCACCGCGAACGAGAACCAGCCCAGCGCCGACAGGCCGAGGAACCCGTGCTGACCGACCTCCGCGTACGGGACGAGGCCGGGGAACAGCTTGAGCAGCACCACGTTCAGCGCCGCCGACGCCAGGTAGGTCTGGATGCCGTACCAGGCGACGGCGATCAGGCCGCGGATGATCGCCGGGACGTTCGCGCCCTTCACGCCGAACACGCTGCGGCAGATCACCGGGTACGGCACGCCGGTCTGCTGGCTGGGCTTGGCGACCAGGTTGCAGAACAGCTGCACGATCCCGATGCCCACCAGCAGCGCCACCAGCACCTGCCAGCTGCTCAGGCCCAGCAGGAACAGGCTGCCCGCCGTCACGTACCCGCCGACGCTGTGCACATCGGACATCCAGAACGCGAAGATGTTGTAGGTGCCCCACTTCTGCTCGGTGAGCGGGGCCAGGTCGTCGTTGGTGAGGCGCGGGTCGTAGTCGGGTTTCGTCGTCGTCGCGACGGGCAGCACTTCCGTCATGGCGCTCCTGCCTCGGACCGTGGGAGGGGTGAGGCAAAAGTAGGAGCGGGCTGTTACGCGGCCATCACGCGAATCATATATTTCCGGCCCGGCCGCCGGTCGCGAACAGCCCGGTGTCCAGCGGCAGCGCCTCCAGCGAGGACTGGAGCAGCTCGTGGTGGCCCCGCGCGGCGGCGACGAGCGCCTCGGCGTCGCGGGCGAGGAACGCGGTGAGCATCGCCCCGTGGTCGAGGTGCAGTCGGGCCCGGTCGGCGGCGGGCACGTGCGCCATGGGTTGCAGCGGTTCGGTCGTGTTCCACGCCGACTCGAACATGCCGAGCAGCCGGCGCATCCCGCACGGCCGCACCAGCGCCAGGTGGAACCGCCTGCTCTCCCGGTGGTACCCGCGGGCGTCGCCGGAGGCCACGGCGTCCTCCAGCGCGCGGTGGGCGGTCCGCGCGTCCTCGTCGTCGGCCTCGGTGGCCTCCCCGACCGCCGCGGTCAGCGCCGCCGTCTCCAGCACGCCGCGCACCAGGTAGACCTCGTGCAGCTCGCGCGCGGTGAGCATCGCGACCCGGTACCCGGCGTGGGGGCGGTGTTCGACCAGCCCTTCGCCGATGAGCGTCTTGAGCGCCTCGCGCACCGGGATGGCGCTCACCCCGAACGCGGCGGCGACCTCGGCGGGCGGGATCGCCGTCCCCGGCGGCACGACGCCGTCCAGCAGGCAGCGCCGCAGCTCGGCCAGGATCGCGCCCTGCGAGCTGCCGGGGTGCTCGCTGACCAGACGCGCGATCAGCGCGGATCGGCTCCTCGGTCCCGGCATGCCCAGAGGCTACGGCCCCCGGGGACCGCGCGGGCGCGTCGCCGTCACCCGTCCTCGGGGTCGCCGACGTCGTCGGCGTCGGCGAGGTCGTCCACCTCCACCACCTCCTCGCCCCGGAACAGGACCATGACGCCCAGTTCGTCGAGGCCCCGCACGGCGACGTGGGTGAAGCGGATCAGCCAGTCGCGGCCGGGGTGGAAGGTGAACTCGGGCTCGGCGACCGCGTCCGCGGAGAAGCCGGGGCGGTCGCGGAGGGCGTCGTCCACGGCGGCGTGGGCGAGCGCCTCGAAGCGGGCGCGGTCGGCCAGCACGCCCCCGATGAACGGCAGGTCCAGGTCCTCCACCGTGGCCGGCTCCTCGACGATGACGCTGATCGGGGTGTCGGCGTCGACCGTGCTCCAGCAGGACAGCCCGGCGGGGACGTGGTCGACGACCGGTGGCAGGTCGCCGACACCCGGGATGGTGATCGTCATGGACCCCGATCCTAGGGCCGGCGCACAGCCCTTCCCGCGGTCGCCGCGCCGGGGGGAACCCCGCCGGACCACGACCCGCGACCGGCGACCGGCGACCCATGGCCGGCGACCCGCGACCGGTCCGGGACAGGCGCCGGCACCGGCACCGGCCGGAACGGGCCGCGCCCGTCCGGAGAACCGGTCCGCGACGCCCTTGACGACGCGGCGGCGGGTGCAGTCCACTTCTTCGGGAGAGCGCTCTCCCGACTCTCCCGCCCACTCCCCCTGCTGGAGTCGCCATGTCCGTTGCGCCCGCCCGGCACCGTCGCCGGGCCGTGCCCCTGCTCGCCGTCCTGCTCGCCCTGGTCGTCGGCCAGCTCGCCGTCCCGAGGGCCGACGCCCTGGCGGGCGTCCTGCTGTCCCAGGGCAGACCCACCACCGCCTCCTCCAGCGAGGGCGCGGGCACCCCCGCGTCGGCCGCCACCGACGGCGACGCGAACACCCGCTGGTCCAGCGCGTTCAGCGACCCCCAGTGGCTCCGGGTGGACCTCGGCGCGACCGCAGTGCTCGACCGCGTCGTCCTGTCCTGGGAGTCCGCCCACGCGACCGCGTTCCAGGTGCAGACCTCCGCCGACGGCACCGCGTGGACCACCGTGCACACCACGACGAACGGCACCGGCGGCACGCAGGACCTCGCGGTCGGCGGCAGCGGCCGGTACGTGCGGGTGCTCGGCACGGCCCGCGCCACCGGCTACGGCTACTCGCTGTGGGAGTTCCAGGTGTACGGCACCACGGGCGGCCCGCCGCCCACCGGGACGCCGATCTCGCAGTACAAGCAGGTCACCGCCTCCACCTGGGAGGGCGGCAACGCGCCCGCCGCGGCCCTGGACGGCCGCACGAACACCCGCTGGTCCAGCCAGTTCGCCGACAACCAGTGGCTGCGCGTCGACTTCGGCGGCGTCGCGACGATCAACCGGGTCGTGCTGAACTGGGAGGGCGCCTACGCGCGCGGCTACCGCCTGGAGACCTCGAACGACGCGACGACGTGGACTCAGGTCCACGCCACCACGACGGGCGCGGGCGGCGTCGAGCAGCTCGCCGTGTCCGGCACGGGCCGCTACCTGCGCCTGTTCGCCACCACCCGGGCCACCGGGTACGGCGTGTCGCTGTGGGAGTTCCAGGTGTTCGGCACGGTCGACGTCTCGGCGAGCACCCCGCCGCTGCTGTCGCCGCCCACCCGCGCACCGGCCAACACGGGCCGGTTCGCGCTCAACGCGCCGGCCGACAACGCGATGGTCACCACCACCCGCCGCCCCTCGTTCTCCTGGGCGGCCGTGCCCGGCGCGGTCCGCTACCAGGTGTGGCTCAACCTCAGCCGCACCGACTACGACTTCAGCGCCTCCGGCAACCTGATCGACCTCTACACCAAGGTCGCCGAACCCACCGGGACGAGCTACGCGCCGACGTGGGACATCGCCGACCGCTGGACGTACAAGTGGTTCGTCGTGGCGGTGGACGGCTCGGGCGCGACGAGCGCGTCGGCCATCCGCACGTTCAGCCTGTACCTGCCGACGCTGACCACCGTCGACGACGGCGTGCGCACCGTGAACGGCAGCCGCGACCTCAACCGGAACGGGGCGGTCGAGCCGTACGAGGACTGGCGGCAGCCCGTGGAGACGCGGGTGAACGACCTCCTCGGTCGCATGACGACCGAGGAGAAGGCGTACCAGATGTTCTACAACGCCCAGGTGTTCCCGCGCTCGGGCTGGCACTTCGGCCCCGCCGAGGCGCAGGACCTGCACAACGTCCTGCTCGGCTCGTCCGGCACGCGGCTGGGCATCCCGGCGGTGTCGGCGGGCGACACGATCGCCGGGTACAAGACGACGTACCCGTTGCAGAGCGCCCTGGCCGCGGCCCGCAACTACCCGCTGGACTACAGGCTGGGCGACATGCAGCGCCGCGAGCAGCTGGAGGTCGGCACGCGCGGCGTCCTCGGGCCGCTGGCCGAGGTGGGCACGAAGGTGCTCTACCCGCGCATCCAGGAGGGCAACGGCGAGAGCGCCGAGGTCGCCTCCGCGCAGGTCCGGGCGCTGGTGGCGGGCTTGCAGGGCGGGCCGGAGCTGAACCCGGCGTCCGTGCTGGCGACCGTCAAGCACTGGCCGGGCGAGGGCGCGGGCGGTGAGGCGCTGATCGTGTTCGACAACGTGACGATCAAGTACCACACCGCGCCGTTCCGGGCGGCGATGGAGGCGGGCGCGGTCAACATCATGCCCGGCTACGCGGGCAGCTCGCTGCTCGACCCGGGCGGCCCCGGCGCGGGCGACAGCGCCAAGATCCTCGCCTACCTGCGGCAGAACCTGGGCTACACGGGCCTGATCACGACCGACTGGCTGCCCTCGGGCAACTGGGTCGGCGCGGCCAACGCCGGGTCGGACGTGATGGGCGGCGCGGACCCGGGCGCGCCCGGCTACTCGATCGCGCAGTTCACCGCGGGCGTGCCGGTGGCGCGCATCGACGACGCGGTGCGCCGCGTGCTGCGGCTGAAGTTCAAGCTCGGCGTCTTCGAGAACCCGTACGGCGACCCGGTGAACGGCCCGTACCGGTTCCACAAGCCCGAGTACGCGGCCCTGGCGAACCAGGCGTCGCGGGAGTCGATGACGCTGCTGAAGAACAACGGCGTGCTGCCGCTGCGGCTCAACGCGGGCGACAACGTCGTCGTCGCGGGTGCGCGGGCCGACGACCCGGCCGCGTGCTGCATCTGGACGAGCTTCTTCCACGCGGAGTACGGGTCGCAGACCATGCTGGAGGCGATCCGGACGAGAGCCGCGCAGGCGGGCGTGAACGTCCACAAGGACACCCACCCGTCGCCGAAGCTCGCGATCGTGGCCGTCGGCGAACCGTCCTACACGCACGCCACGAGCTGGGTGAAGGAGCAGCCGTACCTGCCGCCGGACCAGCTGGCCCTGATCCAGGACTTCAAGCGGCGCGGCATCCCGGTCGTGGTCGCCCTGGTCCTGCCCAGGCCGTACGTGATCACCGAGTGGCACGACCTGGCGGACGCCCTGGTCGTCACCTACCGCGGCGGCGAGGAGATGGGTCCGGCCCTGGCGTCGCTGCTGTTCGGCGACTACGCGCCGCGCGGCAGGCTGCCGTGGCAGCTGCCCCGCGCCCTGTCCGACGTCCTGCGGCCGGGCGGGACCGACACCCCGGCCGACGCGGTGGAGCAGTGGGACGTGCCCTACGACCTGGGCGCGACCGCGGCCCAGCGGGCCGAGATCCGCGCCCGGATCGACGCGGGACAGCCCGTGCCCACCACCTACGGCAACCCGCTCTAC
>NZ_JBPKJK010000255.1:0-8383 GCF_051756985.1 Saccharothrix sabaoui | reverse complement strand
GACCTGGGCGGGCACCGGGCGCGCGGGCGCCGCGGGCACCGCGCGGACCAGCTCGGCGGGCAGCGCCACGACGGCGCGCAGGCCGTCGCCCTGCTCGCGCAGCACGACCTCGACGCCGTGCCGCCCGGCGAGCCGGCCCACCACGTACAGGCCGAGCTGGCGGGACACCGGCAGCTCGCCGGACTCGTCCCCGGCGGCCAGCTCGACGCGGCGGTTGGCCTGCGCCAGGTCCTCCTCGGACATGCCGACGCCCTGGTCGAGCACGTCGACCAGCACGCCGCCGCCCGGCCGCGCCCGGCCGCCCACCACGACCTGCGTGCGCGGCGGCGAGAACGTGGTCGCGTTGTCCAGCAGCTCGGCGACCAGCCGGACCAGGTCGCCCGCGGCGTAGCCGACGACCTCGACCGACGGCGTGGTCTGCACGACGACCCGCTGGTACTGCTCGATCTCGGACGCGGCGGCGCGCAGCACGTCGCCCAGCGGCACCGGGCGGGTGAAGCGGCGGGCCACGTCGCTGCCGGAGAGCACCATCAGGTTCTCGTTGTTGCGGCGCATCCGGGTGGCGAGGTTGTCCAGCTTGAACAGGTTCGCCAGCTGCTCGGGGTTCTCCTCCTGGCGCTCCAGCTCCTCCATGAGCTTGAGCTGCCGCTCCACGAGGCCCTGGCTGCGGCGGGACAGGTTGATGAACGCGTTGCGCATGCCGGTGCGCAGGTCGGCCTGCTCGGCCGCGGAGCTGACCGCCTGCCGGTGCACGGCGTCGAACGCGCGCGCCAGCTGGCCCAGCTCCTCGCGGGTGTGCACGGGCACGGGTTCGACGGCGATGTCGTGGGCGGCGTCCTCGCGCAGCTGCGCGACCAGCGCGGGCAGGCGGTGCTCGGCCACGTCCAGGGCGGCGGTGCGCAGGGCGCGCAGCGAGCGCAGCAGGTAGCTGCCGACGACGAACCCGATGGCCGCGGCGGCGAACAGGGACGCGAGCAGGATCACCGAGGCCGCGCCCGCGAGGTCGGACGTGGCGTCCTGGAGGCGGGACGCGGTGGTGTCGAGCCGGGCCTCCAGGCCGCGCATCACGACGCCGAGCTGCTTGGTCGTGCCCTCCGAGCCGCTGTTCCACCGGTCGACGTCGACGCCGCCGCGCACGGCGGCCGGGTTGGCGCGCACGTCCTGGAGGAGCCGGTTGCGGGTGTCGACGTCGGGGCCGGAGACGGCGGCGCGGTAGTCGGCCTGCTGCTCGGGGGTGGCGACGGCGGAGAAGTCGGCCAGCTTGTCCTGCTGGCGGGTCCAGGACTGCTCCAGCGAGGTGCGCTCGGTGTCGAGGAGGGCGCCGCGGCTGATGCCGGCGAGGATGGTGGCCTGCTGCCAGGACACCTGCTCGCCCGCCATGGCGAGGTTGTGCAGGGCGGTGGCCGTGCCGGACAGGGCCGGGTCGCCGAAGTCGCCGACCATGGCCTGGTCGAAGTCGAGCAGGGCGCGCAGCACGACGGTGTAGCCGCCGATGCCGCCGGAGAGGTCGACGCTGCCCGCGATCACCCGGTCGCGCAGCTGGGGCAGGCCGTCGAGCTGCACGACGACGTCGCGGAACCGGGCGGCGGTGACCTCGCCGAGCGTCGGGGTGCGGCCCATCAGGTTCTTCACGCCCGCGGCGGCGGTGTCGGTGGCGCGGGTCAGGTCGCGGTAGCGCCGCTCGTCCACGCCGCCGTCGTCGGGGCGCTGGGCGGCGAGCGCGCGTTCGGCCTGCACGCCCTCGATCAGCGGGTCGAGGCCGGCGCGCAGGGTGACCAGGCGCTGCATCGACGAGTAGTTGTCCGCCCTCGTCACGTAGCCGCGGATCTGCACGAGGCCCGCGCCGACGGCGACGAGGACCGGCACCGCCAGGACGGCGGCGAGCTTGACCGGGAGGCGCCAATTCCGCCAGTCCGCGACGGCTCTCCACCACTGCCCGCGCGCGTTGTTGTCGCCAGTCACCAGACAAGCCCCGGAAAGTCCGTAGTTGTTTCAAAGTTGAACGACGCCGCAACCTTTTCGCCGCGAACGGGTGGATGTTGCTGCGCGATAGTAGGTGTTCGGCAGGCGGGGGACAACGACCTTGCGGTCGGTCCTCATCCGATCGGCGCAGCGTGACGGTGGAAGTTTTCCGGTTAACGACGCAAGCGGGGGCCGCCTGTCGACTCCGTCCGGACGAGCTGTCCAGGTCGCCGGGGGCGTTGACTGGCGGCCCGGCGTGGTTACGCTGAGCGCTCTCCGGACGCCGGAGCACCCCCGTCGCACCGCGCGCACAATTCCCGTGGAGGATTGATGACGAAGGCGATCCTGCCCCCGGCGGATTCGAGACAGGCCCGCGGCGGACGCGGCTTCGCCACTTTCGAGGAGCCCCCGCCGGCGTTGTTGATCGACGACGACGGGAAGCCCGACTTCGTCGCGCTCCAGGACAGCGCCGATTTCCGCGAGTTGCGCCGGCGGACGATGATCTTCGTTCTGCCCGCGACGTGCGGATTCCTGCTCTGGTACCTCGGTTACGTGTCGCTGTCGGCGTGGGCGCCGGACTTCATGGGCACGCCGGTGCTCGGGGTGCTCAACGTGGGCCTGCTGTTCGGCCTGCTCCAGTTCGTCACCACGATCGCGCTCACCCTGTCCTACTCCCGCTACGCGCGGCGCACGCTGGACCCGAGGGTGGCCGCGGTCCGCTCGCTCACCACGGAGGACCGCGCCTGATGGGCGGCAACACCGCGATCAACCTGGGCGTCTTCGGCGTCTTCGTGCTGATCACCCTGTTCATCGTGTACCGGGCGGGCAGCCGCAACTCGACGGCGGCGGACTACTACGCCGCCGGGTCGAGCTTCACCGGGCCGCAGAACGGCATCGCGCTGTCCGGCGACTTCCTGTCCGCCGCGTCGTTCCTCGGCATCTCCGGCAGCATCGCGGTCAACGGCTACGACGGGTTCCTGTACTCGATCGGCTGGGTCGTGTCCTGGCTGGTGGGCCTGATGATCATCGCGGAGCGGCTGCGCAACACCGGCCGGTTCACCCTTGGCGACGTGCTGGCGTTCCGGATGCGGCAGCGGCCCGTGCGCGCGGCGGCGGCGAACGTGACCCTGGTGATCTCGCTGTTCTACATGATCGCGCAGATGGCGGGCGCGGGCGCGCTGATGGCGCTGCTGCTCGACGTGCACACCAAGGGCGGCCAGGCGGTCATCATCGCCGTGGTGGGCGTCGTCATGGTGCTGTACGTGCTGCTGGGCGGCATGAAGGGCACCACGTGGGTGCAGATCATCAAGGCCGTCTTCCTGATCCTGTGCGTGACCCTGATGACGGTGTTCCTGCTCGGCAAGTTCGGGTTCAGCCTGTCGGCGATCCTGGAGACGGCGTCGCGCAACACCCCGCTCGGGCCGGAGGTGCTGGAACCCGGCGCCCGCTACGGCGGCAGCACGGTGAGCCGGCTGGACTTCCTGTCCCTGGCGCTGGCGCTCGTCCTGGGCACCGCGTCGCTGCCGCACGTGCTGATGCGCTTCTACACCGTGCCGAACGCCCGCGAGGCGCGCCGCTCGGTGGTGTGGGCGACGTGGATGATGGCGATCTTCTACCTGTGCACGCTGGTCATCGGCTTCGGCGCGCTGGCGCTGGTGGGCACCGAGGAGATCCGGTCCGCGCCGGGCGGCGAGAACTCCGCCGCGCCGCTGCTGGCCTACGAGGTCGGCGGCGCGGTGCTGCTGGGCGTCGTCAGCGCGGTGGCGTTCGCGACGATCCTGGCGGTGGTGGCGGGGCTGACGCTGACGGCGTCGGCGTCGTTCGCGCACGACGTGTACGCCAACGTGATCAAGCACGGCCAGGCCGACCCGCGCTCGGAGGTGCGCGTCGCCCGGCTGACCGCGGTGGTCGTGGGGCTGCTCGCGATCGCCGGCGGTATCGCGGCCAACGGCCAGAACGTCGCGTTCCTGGTGGCGCTGGCGTTCGCGCTGGCCGCGTCGGCGAACCTGTCGACGATCATCTACACGATGTTCTGGAAGCGCTTCAACACCCCGGGCACCCTGTGGGCGGTGTACGGCGGGCTCGGCTCGTGCATCGTGCTGATCGCCTTCTCCCCCGCCGTGTCGGGCGCGCGGACGTCGATCTTCCCGGACGTGGACTTCGCCCTGTTCCCGCTGGGCAACCCGGGCCTGGTCTCGATCCCGTTCTCGTTCCTGTGCGGCTACCTGGGCACGGTGCTGTCCAAGGAGGAGGCGGACCCCGTCAAGCAGGCCGAGATGGAGGTCCGCTCCCTGACCGGCATCGGCTCGGGCCTCAAGTAACCCCGAGAGTCCAACCCCCAGGTCGCGAGAGTCCAACCTCCAGGTCGCGAGAGTCCAACGCCCGGGTCGCGAGAGTCCAACGCTCAGGACCCCTGAGTTCTGCGTTCGGGGCTAACGCCGTTGGTCCTGAACGCAGAACTCACCGGGCCCGGAGGTTGGACTCTCGGGGTCTGGGCGTTGGACTCTCGGGGTCTGGGCGTTGGACTCTCGGGTCAGTGGCGGGACAGGGCGGTGCGGACCGCGGAGGCGAAGCGGAGCGGGGCGGTGGCGTCGGTCTGGCGGAAGCCAAGGGAGGGTTCGACCAGTTCCAGTTCCATGAGGACCGGTGAGCCGTCCTCGCCCGGCACGAGGTCCACGCGGGCGTAGAGCAGCTCGTGGCGGGGCAGGGCCAGCAGGGACGCCGCCGCGTCCAGGACGTCCTCCGCCACCCGGCGCTGGGCCGCGCTCGGGGTGGCGCCGGACAGGCGTTCCAGGAGGTACAGGCCGGTCTCGTCGTACTGGGCGTCGGGAGTGAGCATCGCGCCCTTGGTGAACGCGTGCGAGTACTGGCCGCCGAGGAACACCATCGCCGTCTCGCCGATCGAGTCCACCCGGGACTGGTACGGCTGCACGAGCGCCGGGCCGCCCAGCGACGCCAGGTGGCTCGCCGCCGCCGCGTGGTCGCCCGCCGCGACGCGCAGGGCTCCCCGCGAACCGGCGCCGACGGTCGGCTTCACGACGAACTCGCCGTCCGGCCAGTCGGTGAACCCGGGCTCGGCCAACGCGGTCGGCACGACCGGCACTCCCGCCTTCGCCAGGTCCACCAGGTACGCCTTGTCGACGTTCCACCGCACCACGTGCGCCGGGTTCGCCAGCGCGGGCTGCGCGTCGCACCACTCCAGGAACCCGGTCAGCCGCTCCGGGTAGTCCCAGGTGGACCGCAGCACGACGAGGTCGGCGTCGAGCGGCGCGCCCCACCGCGCCCACTCGGCGCGCACGCCCACGTCGGCCAGCGCGCCGAGCAGCGCGTCGTCGTCGCCGTCGCCCGCGGGCAGGGCGGCGCAGGTGGCGAAGAGGACCTTCACCGACCGGCCATCTTCCGCCGGTGCGCCGGACCGATCTTCACCGCGGCGGTGGTCTCGCGGTCCCACTCGTGCGACTCCAGGTCGGCCACCGCCTCGACGACGGCCTCCGCCGACGCCACGTCCGGCAGCACCACGTCGCCCATCGCGCCGTCGGCGCCGACCAGCACGACCCGCGCCCCGGCGCGCCCGACGTTCTCCACCACGGCGCGCGCGGGCTTGCCGTGCGCGGCCACGAACGCGGACGCGGTCTTCACCGCGCGGTCGATCTTCTTCGGGTCGACCCGGCGCTCGCCCGCGTTGCCCTCAGCGTTGTCCTCAGCCACCCGCCCAGCCTAGAACCTGTCGGTAACTCGCGTGCCGTGAGCGGCCTCACCGGGCCGTGGGGTGAACGTCAACGGGCAAAGCCGAACGGCCACCGCGCCACCGCCCGAACCGCCCGACCTGCGGGTAACTTGCGTGCTCGTGAGCGAAACCACAAGCCTCGACCAGCTGGTCGCGCAGTTCCTGACCTGGCACTTCGACCGCAACCCGGGCACCGCCGCGATGCTCGGCTCCCTCGCGCACGACCACACCCTCGGCGACTTCAGCGCCGCCGCGCTCGACGGCTACGAGCGCGAGGCGGGCACGTGGCTCGACCGGTTCACCGCCGTGCGGACGGACGACCTGGAGGGCTCGGTGGACCGGGACCTGGTGGTCTCGGTGCTGCGCGGCGTGCGGGCGAAGGCGGCGTGGCCCTCGTGGCGGCGCGACCCGTCGGCGTACACCGGCGCGGTGCTCTACCCGCTGTTCGCGGCGTTCCTCAACCGGTTGCGGCCGGAGCCGGAGCTGGTGGCGAGCGTGGTGAAGCGGCTGGCCGAGGTGCCCGCGGTGCTGGCGGCGTGCCGCGCCAACCTGGACCCGGCGCTGGCGTCGGCGAAGATCGTGCGGCGGGGCGCCGCGCAGGCCAAGACCGGCCGCGCGTTCCTGACC
Source organism: Saccharothrix sabaoui (assembly GCF_051756985.1). Classification (NCBI taxonomy): domain Bacteria; kingdom Bacillati; phylum Actinomycetota; class Actinomycetes; order Pseudonocardiales; family Pseudonocardiaceae; genus Saccharothrix; species Saccharothrix sabaoui. The sequence continues at coordinate 2,067 of NZ_JBPKJK010000255.1, read as the reverse complement.
CGGACGCTGCCCGCGGAGGTGTCCGACCCGGCGCTGCGGGCCGAGCTGGCCGAGGCCGCCGAACCGGCCGCGGTCGCGTTCGACGAGCTGGCCGCGTTCCTCGACGGGTTCGCGACCCGGGCGGGCGGCGACTGGCGGATGGGCGAGGAGCTGTACTCGCGGCTGCTGCTCGACCAGGAGGTGCTGGGCTACGGCGCGGCCGAGCTGCACGAGCGCGGCAAGGCGGCGTACGCGGAGCTGGACGCCGAGATGAAGGAGCTGGCGGGCCGGGACGACTGGCACGCGGTGATGCTGTCCCTCCAGGACGACCACCCGCCGACGCCGGAGGACATGCGCGCCGAGTACGAGGCGGAGACGCGGCGGGCGCGCGAGTTCCTGGTGGAGCACGAACTGGTGACGCTGCCCGACGGCGAGGAGTGCCGGGTGGTGCCGTCGCCGACGTTCCAGCGCCCGGTGCTGGCGGTCGCCTCGTACATGTCGCCGCCGCCGCTGACCGACCTGCGGACGGGGCACTTCTTCGTGCCGTTCCCGCCGGACGGGTTCACCGCCGAGCAGACCGCGCAGCGGCTGCGCACGAACTCGCGGGCGCAGATGGTGTCGATCGCGGTGCACGAGGCGTACCCCGGCCACCACTGGCACCTGTCGTGGCTGGCCGCGCAGGACCGGCCGGTGCGCAAGGTGTTCCGCACGCCGTACTTCTCCGAGGGCTGGGCGCTGTACGCGGAGAAGCTGCTGCGCGAGCACGGCTACTTCACCACCCGGGAGAAGGAGCTGGCGCACGTCGAGGCGCGGCTGTTCCGGGCGGCGCGGATGGTCGTGGACACCGCGCTGCACTGCGGCGACATGGGCGTCGAGGAGGCCGAGCACTTCATGACGACGAAGGCGTCGCTCACGCCCGGCACGGCGGCGGGCGAGGTGGAGCGGTACTGCGCGTGGCCGACGCAGGCGCCGTCCTACCTGACGGGAGCGCTGGAGATCGACCGCATCCGCGGGGAATACACGGGCTCGCTGCGGGACTTCCACGACACGTTGGCCGGTTCCGGCGCGCTGCCGCTGGGACTGGCCCGCCGGGTCGCGCTCGGCGGGTGACGGATCAGGACACGCACGGAGGAGCGGTTATGCCCAAGGCTGTGGTGGTGCGCGCGACCGGTGGACCGGACGCGCTGGAGTTCGCCGACGTGGAGCCGAGGTCGCCCGGCGCGGGCGAGCTGCTGGTGGACGTGGCCGCCGCCGGGGTGAACTTCATCGACTGCTACCACCGCGAGGGCCGCTACCCGCTGGCGCTGCCGTTCGGCGTCGGCCTGGAGGGCGCCGGCCGGGTGAGCGCGGTCGGCGCGGACGTGGCGGGCTTCGCGGTGGGCGACCGGGTGGCGTGGGCGCAGGCCCCGGGCAGCTACGCCGAGCAGGTCGTCGTGCCCGCCGCGCAAGCGGTGCCGGTGCCCGACGCGGTGGACGACGACACGGCGGGCGCGCTGCTGCTGCAGGGGCTCACCGCGCACTACCTGGTCGCGTCCACCTACCCCGTCCAGCGGGGCGACTCGGTGCTCGTGCACGCCGCCGCGGGCGGGGTGGGGCTGCTGCTGGTGCAGCTGGCCAAGGCGCGCGGCGCGCGGGTGATCGGCACGGTGTCCACGGCGGAGAAGGAGGCGCTGGCCCGCGGGGCCGGGGCCGACGAGGTGATCCGCTACGACGAGGTCGCGGACTTCGCGCCGGTGGTGCGGGAGCTGACCGGCGGGGTCGGCGTGGCCGCGGTGTACGACGGCGTGGGGAAGACGACGTTCGACGGCAGCCTGGCGAGCCTGCGGCCGCGCGGCGTGCTGGCGCTGTTCGGCGGGTCCAGCGGCGCGGTGCCGCCGTTCGACCCGCAGCGGCTCAACCAGGCGGGCTCGGTGTTCCTGACCCGGCCGTCGCTGGGCGCGCACGTGGCGACGCGCGAGGAGCTGGAGTGGCGGGCGGGCGAGCTGTTCGCCGCCGTCGCGGACGGCTCGCTGCGGGTGCGGGTCGGCGGGCGCTACCCGCTGGCCGAGGCGCGCAGGGCGCACGAGGACCTGGAGGGCCGGCGCACGA
>NZ_JBPKJK010000254.1:0-8432 GCF_051756985.1 Saccharothrix sabaoui | reverse complement strand
GCGGTGCTCTTGGCGAACTCCGCGAAGGTCCGCGGCGGGCGACCGAGGGCGCGCTGCACGCCGTCGGACAGGTAGGCGTCCGTGTTGTTGCGCAGCGGCTCCACCATGTCCGCGAAGACGCTCGCGTCCTCGCGCGGCAGGCCCTGCTCGACGAGCTCCGCGACGAAGTCCTCGACGGAGAGCGGCACGTAGCGGACCTCGCGGCCGGCGGCCTCGGAGATCGCGGCGACCGCCTCGGCCAGCGTGATCGCGGCCGGGCCGGACAGCTCGTAGATCTGGCCCGAGTGCTTGTCCTCGGTCAGCGCGGCGACGACGACGGCCGCGATGTCCTCGGCGTCGACGAAGCTGGCCGCGCCGTCGGCGGCGGGCAGCCGCAGCTCACCGGCGCGGACGTAGTCGGCGAAGAAGCCCTCGCTGAAGTTCTGCGCGAACCAGCCCGGACGGGTGATCGTCCACTCCAGGCCGCTCTCCCGCACGGCGGCCTCGCTGTCGAGGAGGCCCTCCAGCATGCCGGTGCTGTCGTTCGCGTAGTCGGGGTTGTCGATGCCGCGGCCCGAGGCCAGCACGATCCGCCGGACGCCGTGCTTCACCGCCAGCTCGACGAACGGGCGGACGAGCATCGTGCCGTCGAGCTGCACGATGTAGGCCGACTGGGCACCTTCGAGAGCGGCGTCCCACGTGCCGCTGTCGGTCCAGTCGAAGACGTGCTCACCGTGCCGAGCAGCCGCGCGGACCGGGCGGCCCTGGGCGCGGAGCTGCTTGACGACGCGGCTGCCGGACTTGCCGGTGGCCCCGGTGACGAGAATTGGTTGGTCAGACATGACCTCATCCAACCGGGGGTAACCGAGAGCATCAATGGCTGAGACTCTTTGTTTGATGTCTTTGCGTCTACAGTGTGGGTATGGATGCTGTCTCGGACCTGCTGGCGGACGTCCGGGCGCACGGCGCCCTCTTCCAGCAGGCGATCATGCGACCCCCGTGGGCCCTGCGGATGGCCAGCGGCGCCCCGCTGACGCTGGCCACGATGCTGCGCGGCCGGGCCTGGATCATCCCCGACCGGGGCGAGCCGGTGCCGGTCGACGCCGGTGACGTCGCCGTCGTCCGCGGCGACGTGCCCTACACCGTGGCCGACGACCCCTCGACCACGCCGTCGCTGGTGGTGACCAGCGCCGACTACTGCTCGACGGTCGAGGGCGTCGAGCACGCCTCCGGGTGGACCTGCGGCACGCCCGACGACGGGTCCACCGTGCTGCTCAGCGGGGCGTTCGAGCGCCGCGGCGAGCTGAGCGAGCGGCTGTTGCAGGCCCTCCCGCCGGTGCTGGTCGTGCGGGCCGAGAACATCTACCCGCCGGCGGCGGTGCTCGCCGACGAGGTCGCCAGGGACCGCCCGGGGCAGCAGCTGGTGCTGGACCGGATGCTCGACCTGATGCTGATCTCCGTGCTGCGCAACTGGTTCGACAACCCGGCCGCCGACGCCCCGGGCTGGTGCCGGGCGCTGGAGGACCCGGTCGTGGGCACGGCGCTGCGGCTGATGCACGACAAGCCCGCCCACCCGTGGACGGTGGCGGAGCTGGCGACCGGGGTGGGGGTGTCGCGGGCGGCGCTCGCCCGGCGGTTCACCGCGATGGTCGGCGAACCGCCGATGGCCTACCTGGCGAACTGGCGGATCGCCCTGGCGGCGGACATGCTGCGCGAGACGGACGACACGGTGGGCACGATCGCGAGGAAGGTGGGCTACGCCAACGCCTTCGCGCTGAGCGTGGCGTTCAAGCGGGTGCGCGGCACGCGGCCCAGCGACCACCGCAGCCCGGAACCGGCGTGGCGGGCCGGCTGAGACCCGCCGCGCCGGTGGGCGGTCAGCCCGGGAGCCGCACCGAGAGCCCGTGGTTGAACACGTCGCGCGGGTCCCACCTGGCCTTGACCTGTTGCAGCCTCGGGTAGTTCCCCTTGTAGTACAGGGTGTGCCAGGGCACGCCCGAGGTGTTCCAGGCCGGGTCCGCCGTGTCGACGTCGGCGTAGTTGATGTAGGAGCCGTCGTACAGCTCGCCGGGGACCGGGACGCCGCCGGTGTCGGCGTGCACGTCCCGGTAGAACTCCCTGATCCACCGCAGGTGCTCGGCGTCCTCGGCGGGGTCGGTCCAGCTCGTCACGTAGACGATCTTGTTCACCGAGTCGCGCTGGGCCAGCGCGGTGGCCGTCGGCGGGACGGTGTTGACCGCGCCGCCGTAGGAGGTGATCAGCCAGCCCGCGGCCGGGTTGTCGTAGTCGTCGTCGGTCAGCCGGTCGTAGGCGATGTCGAGCTGCCGGTCCGGCAGCGCCTTGCGCAGGTAACCGGCCTTCACCTTCGCCCTGGTGCCGCTGAACGTGTCCGGGCTGCGCGACAGCAGCGCGGACTTCAGCCACGGGTCGCGGCGCGCGTCGTGGGTGAACGGCACGCCGACCCCGTCGTTCAGCGCGGCGAGGTAGTCGGCCAGCAACCGGTCCGCGTCGGGCAGCGTGCCGTCCAGGGTGGTGCTCAGGTCGAGGACGCCCGACTGCCGGCGCATCACGGTGAACAGGCTGTAGAGGCTCGCCCACGGCGAACCCGGTTCGCTGTTCGCCTCGTGCCAGCGGCCGTGGTTGCGCAGCAGCCTGCGGAAGGCGTCCCGGGTCATGTCCGCCCACGACCACCGCACCAGGCTGTCCAGCACGATCGCCGGCGGCGCGGGCAGCAGCCGGGTCGGGTCGGTCCCGGTGGCGCCGGGGGAGCGGAACCAGTACTTGACCACGACGCCGAAGTTCCCGCCGCCCCCGCCGGTGTGGGCCCACCACAGCTCCCGGTTCGGGTCGTCGGCCCGCCGCGTGGCGACCACCGACCGGGCCTTCCCGGCCGCGTCGACCACCACGACCTCGACCGCGTGCAGGTGGTCGACCGAGGTGCCGTGCAACCGGCTCAGCCTGCCGTAGCCGCCGCCGCTGACGTGCCCGCCGGTGCCCACGGTCGGGGTCAGGCCGGCGGGCACGGTGACGCCCCACTTCTTGTAGAGCGCGCGGTAGACCTCGCCCAGCTCGGCGCCCGGCTCGACGCGGAACGCGCCGTGCACCGGGTCGTAGTCGATCGCGTCCAGCTCCGACAGGTCGATGATCACCTGCGAGGACGGCGCGTGCACGAAGTCCTCCCCGCAGTGCCCGCCGCTGCGGACGACGACCTTCAGGCCGGCGTCCACCGCGCCCTGCACGGACCGCACGACCTGGGCGGCCGAGTCGACCACGTGCACCTGGCGCGGCGTGCCGACGAACCGGGCGTTGGAACCGATCACCAGGTCGGCGTACCGGCGGTCGGCGGGCGTGACCACCGCGGCGGGTACCGGCGGGGCGTCCGGCGGGGTGAGGTCGCGCAACTGGTCGGTCATGGGGGTCCTCCCGGACCTGTCGGGGGCACCGGCGGGCGGTGCGGAGCACGTGGTGGGGCGGGTCAGCCGAGGAGGTCGCCCAGCCCCGACCGCAGGGCCGCCAGCTTCCGCAGCGCGGACTCGCGCAGGGCCGGGTCGCTGAGCATGATCTCGACGGAGGTCCTGCCGTTGAACGAGTAGATGACGTAGAGGTGCATCGAACCGGAGCTGGTCGGGCTCAGGACGCTCGCGTCCTGGACCTTGGTGTGCAGGACGCCGCGGTAGGCGTCGAGGGCCAGTCCCGCCGGTGAGCGCAGTTCCGGGATCGTGCCCAGGTTGGTGGTCAACACGCTACCGGGTGCGGACGGCCGGGCGAGGTCGTTGAGGAAACCCGGGATGCCGGCCGCGGTCCGGCGGATGCCCGTCCCCTCGTCGAGCGCCTCGGGCAGGCACGCGCCGACCGCGCGCGCCAGGCCGACCAGGTCGCCGTCCGTGTCGTCGGTCGCGGTGAAGCCGACGAAGCTGATCACGTTCGTCCCGTCGGCCGCCGCCACCGGCGGGGTCAGCCTGGCCCGCATGTCCACGGTGATGTAGTAGGGGATCGCGGTGATCGGCTGCCCGCGCTCGGCGGCCTCCGCCCGGATGATCGCCGCGGACACGAGCGCGTTGAGCGTGACGCCCTCGCGGCGGCACAGCTGCCGCAGCGCTTCGGTGTCCAGCTCGCACCCGACGATCTCGTTCGTGAAAGCGGGCAGGTCGAGGACCTCGGCGTCGCGCCCGGTCGGCGGCCCCGCCGGCGGGGGCGGGTACTCGAAGTCGCCCACGCCCCGGTCGGCCAGGATCTTCTCCACCGCGTCCGGGTAGCCGCGGGCGTCGAGGCGGAAGGACCTGCCTTCCACGACGTCCGTGTAGCAGGACCAGAAGTCCTCCAGCACGGCGACGCCGTGGTGCCCGTCGGCGATGGCGTGGTGGATCATCAGCGCGACGGTCGCCCGGTCGCCGTCGCGCACCACGTGGACCGCGGACAGGCCGTCGTGCGGGTCCACGTCGTAGCCCGTCAGCGGGGCCGACGGGTCGGCCTCGACCACGCTGACCCCGGGCAGCGGTCCGGTGGCGGCGACCAGCACCCGGTGGTCGCCGACCTGTTCCAGGCGCGCGGCCAGGACGGGGTAGGCGTGCCGGACGCACTCCAGCGCGGTGGCGAGCGCGTCGAGGTCCAGCGGGCCGCGGACCTCCATGGTGTAGCCCACGCAGGTGCCGAGCGCGGCGTACCAGCTCTCGGTGGGGGAGAGGCTGCGGACGGCGAGGGTGCGGCTGACGGGTGCGATCACTTCGCGCATCTCCTTCGACGGGGTCGGCGGACCGGTCCTCGACCGGCCCGCTTCCGCTGTCTACCGGAGCCGCGCCGCGCGGCCCACCCGTCGACGCCGGTGCCGTGCCTCCGGAAGCGGAAGTGCAGCTTCATGAGCGCGCCGCGACCTGGAAGCCCGCCGAACCCCGGACATACGGTCCTCATCGACGGCACCACCGCGGTGGCCGACGGAGAACGCCTGGGGGGAAGCATGCGATTCCACGTGTTGGGCCCGCTCCAGGTGCGCGACGACGACCGCCCGGTGCGGGTGAGGGGGGTGCGGCAGGCCGCGACCCTGGGGTACCTGCTGTTGCACGCCAACGAGATGGTGCCGGTGAGCAGGCTGATCGACGCGCTCTGGCCGACGAGGGTCCCGCCCACCGGGCGGCAGGTCCTGCACAACGCCGTCTTCCGGTTGCGCGGCACCCTCGCCGCCGTGCGCAGCACCCGCCCGGCGGAGCTGCGGCGCGTCGGCCCGGGCTACGCGCTGCTCGTCGACGAGGAGGCCCTCGACCTGGCGGCGTTCCGGCACCTGGCCGGCCGCGGCCGGGCCGAACTGCGCGCCGGCCAGTGGGAACGGGCGTCCGCCACGCTGCGCCGCGCGTCGCGGCTGTGGCGCGGCACGGCGCTCGCCGACCTGGCCGAGCACGGCTACGACTGGCCGGAGCTGCGGTCCCTGCACGACGAGCGGGCGTCGGTGCTGCTCGACCGCGTCGACGCGGACCTCGCGCTGGGCCGCGACGCCTACGTCATCGGCGACCTGGAGCGCCTGCTGGAGGTCGACCCGCTCAACGAGCAGGTCTGCGGCCGGCTGATGCGGGCGCTGTACGAGACCGGGCGGCAGGCCGACGCGCTCACCCTGTACCGCACCACCAGGTCCGCGCTGATCGGCCAGCTCGGCCTGGAGCCGAGCCCGCCGCTGCGGGAGCTGGAGCACGCGATCCTCAACCACGACCTCGCGCCCGTGTCCGCCGGGGACCCGGTCCCCGGCGTCCGCGGGCGCGGCTGACGCCGCCCCGAACCCGTGACCCCGCCTAGGCGGAAGAGAACTGGAGACCACTGGATGACTCGGATGTCACCGGCCGTGCTCGCGTCGGTCGAGCACGCGACGCTGGACGAGCTCAAGGACGTCAACATCGACGACATGATCGCCTACGTCCACAAGGACCTGAAGAAGCTGCCGGAGAACATCGACCTCTACAAGCGCTACTTCACGCACCGGTGGAACGCCTACGACCTGGACTTCACCCAGGACGCGATCGACTGGCGGACCAAGATGAGCGACATGGAGCGCAAGGCGTTCACCGAGATCGCCGCCGCGTTCCACCACGCCGAGCGCCAGGTCGAGGTCGAGCTGCCGATCTTCATGCTCACGGGCAGCGAAGAGGCCAAGATGTACCTCGCCACCCAGCTGGAGGACGAGGCCCGGCACACGCTGTTCTTCGACCGGTTCTACCGCGAGGTCGTCGGCCTGCCCGGCGACTCCGTCGAGGAGATGCTCACCGCCTCCTTCCCGCACGTGCCCGAGACGTTCGTGGGCGCCTTCGGCCTGCTGTCCTACCTGTCCGACGACCTGCGCCGCGACCCGGAGAGCCCGGCCAAGCGGGTGCGGTTCGCCACGTCCTACTTCCTGTGGATCGAGGGCGTGCTCGCCCTGACCATCATGAAGCTGACCCTCACCTACTGCCGCAACAAGGGTTACCTGCCCGGCTACTACACCGGGTTCATCGCCTCCTGCCGGGACGAGGCCAGGCACGTCCAGTTCGGCATGCGCTTCCTGCGCGACTCGGTGCAGCAGGACCCGCGGCTGCTGCACGAGATCCACGAGACGCTGCGCACCGAGCTGGCGATGAACGGCGGCGCCAGCGTCCCGGCCCCGCTGCAGCCGCTGGGGTTCTCGGAGGAGGAGGTCGTCCACTTCATGATCCGACAGGTCAACAACAAGGTGTCCGACGTCGGCATCTCGTTGCCGCCGGACATCCAGGAGATGGTCAACAACATCCAGCCCGAGATCGCGGGGGGCTGACCGATGACCGCGACCGCGCAGACCTACCGATTCCTCGGCGACGAGTGGGCCGAGGCCGTCCGCGAGCGGCTCGACCGCGGGCCGAGCGAGGAGACCCTGGCCCGCAAGCAGGCGAGCTACTGGGAGTGGATCGCCGCCACCCGCGGGGCGTACTCCCACACCTGGGCGCTCGGCGTGGAGGAGCGCGACGGCCGCACCACCTACCTCCACCTGACGTGGCAGGAGGGGAAGTGCGCCAAGGCCGAGGTCGTCGCGCCGGGTGAACCGGTGTCGGCCGATTTCGTCATCGTCGGCACCAAGGACACCTGGCGGCGTTTCCACGCCGGGCAGCTGAACCACCAGCGGATGGTGGTGGACAAGCAGTTGCGGCTGACCCACGGCAATGTCCTGATCTTCTTCCGCGCGGTGTTCTTCTTCATCGAGAGCCTCGCCGCGATGGAACTGGTCCCGACCAGCTTCGACTGAGCACCGGTCTGCCGGAAATCCGGGGAACAACATCGATCGAAAGGTGAACTGCGTGTCCACGGACCTCGATATGGGATATGCGCCGGACGTCCGGAAGCTGGTCGACAAGGCGCACGGGTTGATCCCGCTGCTGCGCGCCAACGCGGCCCGCGGTGAGGAGGAGCGCGGCCTGGCGGCGGAGTGCGTGGACGCGCTGCGCGACGCCGGGTTCTTCCGGATGAGCGTGCCCCAGTGGCTGGGCGGCGACGGGCTGGACGTCCGGGGCCAGTCCGCCGTCATCGCCGCGGTCGGCCGCGGCGACGCCTCGGCGGGCTGGCTGGTCAGCATCGGCGTCGCGGCCGAGACGCTGGCCTCGCTGATCTCCAAGGAGGGCGCGAAGGAGATGTTCGGCCCCTCGCCGGACGTCTTCGTGTGCGCCAACGGCGGGCACCACTCCGCCACCGCGACGCGCGCCGACGGCGGCTACCGGGTCTCCGGCCGGTTCCCGACGATCTCCGGCTGCGAGATCGGCGACTGGATGATCCTGGCGGTCGTGCCGGTCGTCGCCGACGGCGAGCCCACCGGTGAGCTGATCTCCCTGGCCGCCCCGCCCCGGGACGCCCGCATCGACCGCACCTGGCACGTCGCGGGCATGCGGGCCACCGGCAGCCACACCGTCGAGTACGACGCCCTGTTCGTGCCGGACAGCCGGGTCATCAAGCACACCCTCGACCCCGAGCTGGGCCTGACGAACTTCCCCAGCCTGGAGAGCTTCGCGGCGGTGGCGCACCGCACCATCGCCTCGCTGGTCGGCACCGCGCACGGCGCGCTGGACGTCGTGCGGGCGATGCTGGACAAGGGCAGGCCGCTCATGGACACCACCTACGGCTCCGCGCTGGAGTCGCCGGTCGTGCGCCAGTGGCTCGGCGAGGCCACGCACCTGGTGGACACCGCCTACCAGCACGTGATGACCGCCTCGGACATGTACGACTCGGCCCGGGCGGCGGGCTCCATGTCGCGGGAGGAGCGCACCCGCGCGCGCAGGCACGGAGCCTCCGCGCTGGACGCCGCCCGCCAGGCCATGATGAAGATCCTCGACCTGGGCGGGACCAGCGGTTTCGCCGAGTCTAACCCGTTGCAGCGCTACTGGCGGGACTTCGAGGTGGGCAGCCACCACATCCACCTCAGCAGGCTGATCGCCATGGAGGACTACAGCCGGGCGCTGCTGGGCACCGAACAG
>NZ_JBPKJK010000253.1:0-8494 GCF_051756985.1 Saccharothrix sabaoui | reverse complement strand
TTGGACTCTCGGGGCCTGAGCGTTGGACTCTCGCGGGGTCAGGGGGTGGCTGTGGTGGTCAGGTAGCAGGCGGCGGCCACGGACAGCAGGAGCGCGGCGATCGCGGTGTGGACGGCGGTGCCGAAGGCGGCGTACTGGAGCAGGAAGCCGAACGCCACCGAGGACACCAGGCGGGCGAGGGCCTGGCCCGTCTGGACCACCGAGAGGCCCGAGGCGCGCAGCGACTCCGGGACCAGGGCGGCCACCCGCGCGGACAGCACGCCGTCCGTCGCCGCGTAGAACAGGCCGTGGCACAGCAGGGCCGCGGCCACCCCGGAGTAGCCGGTGCCGGGGACGAGCAGCAGCACGTAGACGGCCAGCAGCGCCACGTGCCCGCCGAGGAACACCGGCCACCGGCCCACGCGGTCGGCCAGCCGGCCCACGGGCGCGGCGGCCAGCAGGAACACCAGCGCCGTGCCCAGCGGCAGCAGGGGGAGCAGGTGCAGCGGCGCGCCGGTCGCCTGCTGCACGAGGATGAACACGAACGCGTCGGACAGCGTCGCCAGCCCCAGCACGGCCGACGCGACGGCCACCTTCCGGTACCCGGCCTGCCGCAGCAGGGCCAGGCCCGCCCGCACGGACGGGCGCGGACCGGTCACCGCGGGGCGCGGGTTCTCCCGCACGAACGCCACCAGCACGATCAGCCCGATCGCGGCGAAGCAGCCGCTGACCACGAACACCGGGCCGGCGACCGTGCCCAGCTGGTACAGCAGCAGGAACGTCACCAGCGGCCCGAGCAGCGCGCCGACCGTGTCCATGCTGCGGTGCAGGCCGAACGCCGCGCCGAGCCGGTCGGGCGGGGTGGCCAGGGAGATCAGCGCGTCACGGGGCGCGGTGCGCAGCCCTTTGCCCGCGCGGTCGGCGGCCATCGTCGCGCCGATGCCGAACGCGGACGCGCCGACGAGCGGGAAGATGAGCTTCGTCACCGCGGACAGCCCGTAACCGGCCGCGGCCACCGCCTTGTGCCGGTGCGTGCGGTCGGACACGAGCCCGCCGACGAGCCGCAGCACGGCCGTGGCGCCCGTGTAGAGACCGTCCAGCACGCCGAACTGCGCGTAGCTCATGTTGAGCGTGAACAGCAGGTAGACCGGCATGAACGCGGTGACCATCTCGGCCGACACGTCGGTCAGCAGGCTCACCGCCCCGAGGGCCACCACCGTGCCGGGCACCTTGCCCCTGGCGCGCTCGGGGGGTCGGCTGGACGCAACGTACATGTCCCCGATATCGGTCACGTGCGGTGACCGTTACCGCGATCGGCCCAGCCGCGGCGGCAACGGTAACGGCGTCCCCGCCGCGGCCGATGACGCGGGTATGCCGGACATCTCGCAGGCCCGCGTCCGCGTGGGCGCCGTCGACGTGTGGGCCGTCAGCGAATCCGGTCTCGCCGACCACGTGGTCGAGGCGTGGCGCGGGTCCGCGGGCGGCGCGATCGTCACGGCCAACGTGGACATCGTGCGCGCCGCGACGCGCAGGCCCGAGCTGGCCGCGCTGATCGCCGAGTCCGAGGTCGTCGTCGCGGACGGGATGCCCGTGGTGTGGGCCGGCCGCCTCGCCGGGGTGCCCGTGCCCGAACGCGTCACCGGCTCGTCGCTGGTGTTCACCCTCGCCGGGGCCGCCGCGCGCGAGGGCCGCTCGGTCTACCTGCTGGGCGGCAACCCCGGCGTCCCGGAGAAGGCCGCCGAGGTGCTGACCGGCAGGTTCCCCGGGTTGCGCGTCGCGGGCACGGACTCGCCGCCCTTCGGGTTCGACCGGGACGCGGCGCTGACCGCCGAGGCCGTCGCGAAGGTCGTGGAGGCCAAACCGGACCTGGTGATGGTCGGCCTGGGCTTCCCCAAGCAGGAGAACCTGATCAAGGTCTTGCGCGCCGAGCTGCCGCACGCCTGGTTCCTCGGCTGCGGCGCGGGCATCCCGATGGCCGCGGGCGAGTTCGCGCGCGCCCCCGGCGTGGTGCAGAAGGTCGGTGCGGAGTGGGTGCACCGCCTCGCCCTCGAACCGCGCCGGCTCGCCAAGCGCTACCTGCGCGACGACCTCCCGTTCGCGTTCCGCCTCCTCGGGGGCGCGCTGCGCACCCGTTTCCGCCGCACGGGGGAGTAGAAGTGCCGCTTGCCGTGGTCGTCGTGACCTACCACAGCGCCGACGTGGTGGAGGAGTGCCTCACCTCTGTCGCCACCGCTCTGGGGTCCATCCCGGACAGCCGGGTCGTCGTGGTGGACAACGCCTCCGCCGACGACACGCTCGACGTCGTGCGCCGGGTCGCCCCGCACGCCCAGGTCGTCGCCCGCGACACCAACGACGGGTTCGCGGCGGGCGTGAACGCCGGGTTCGCCGCCGCGCCCGACTGCGACGTGCTGGTGCTCAACCCCGACGTGCGCCTGGACCCGGAGGCGGTCGCGTTCCTGCGCGCCGCCCTCGCGCTGCCCGGCACGGGTGTCGCGGTGCCCCGCCTGGTGGGCCGCGACGGGGAACCGCAGTCGTCGCTGCGCCGCACCCCGAACCCGGTGCGCGCGCTCGGCGAGGCGTTCCTCGGCGGCACCCGCGCCGGGCGGCACGCCGCGCTCGGCGAGCTGGTCGTCGACCCCCGCGCGTACGCGGCGGCCGGGTCGGCGGACTGGGCGACCGGCGCCGCGTGGCTGATCTCCCGCGAGGCCCGCGAGGCGACCGGCGTGCTGGAGGAGCGGTACTTCCTGTACTCCGAGGAGACCGAGTACATGCTGCGCGCCGGCGAACGGGGGTACGCCGTGCGCTACGAGCCCCGCGCGCGGGCCGTGCACCTGGGCGGCGAGCAGTCCACGTCGCCGGTGCTGTGGTCGATGGCCACCACGAACCGGGTGCGCATGGTCCGCGAGCGCCGGGGTCGCCTCGCCGCGCTCGCCATGTGGGGCGCGGTGCTGGTCAACGAGCTGCTGCGGGCGCCCCGGCACGCCAAGCACCGCACGGCCGTCCGGGACCTGCTGCGCTGGCGGCGGTGGCCGGCCCGACCCGGCGCGAGCACGGGGGGCGAGGACGAGCGGCCCGGTTGGATCTGCTTCTCCGCGCAGGACTGGTGGTACCACAACCGGGCGCACTCGGACTTCCAGCTGATGCGGTCGGTCGCGGAGGGCCGCCGGGTGCTGGTGGTCAACAGCATCGGCATGAGGATGCCCACGCGCGGCAACAGCACGCACGTGACCCGCCGCGTCCTGCGCAAGCTGCGCAGCGTGGCGAAGTTCGTGCGCCGGCCGCTGCCGAACTTCTACGTGATGTCACCGCTGCCGCTGCCGTTCTACGGCTCGCCGTTCCTGCGCCGGGTCAACGCCGTGCTGGTGCGCGCCCAGGTGCGGCTGGTGGCCGCGTTCCTGCGCCTGCGCACGCCGGTGATCATGGTGACCATCCCGACCGCGTGGGACGTGGTCGCGCCGATGCGCCGCCGCAGCCTCGTGTTCAACCGCTCCGACCGGCACTCCGACTTCCCCGAGGCGGACCGCGGCGCGATCGAGGCGCTGGAGCACCGGCTGCTGGAGCACGCCGACCACGTCGTGTACGTCAGCCACGCCCTGATGGCCGAGGAGGCGCCGCGCACCGGCGACCGGGCCCACTTCCTCGACCACGGCGTGGACGTCGACCACTTCACCGCGCGGTCGGAGCCCGAGTGGCCGGACGACGTGCGGGCCGTGCCGGGGCCGCGGATCGGGTTCTTCGGGGCGCTCGACGACTTCGTGGTCGACTTCGACCTCCTCGAACGCCTCGCCGCCGAGCTGCCGGGGGCGTCGCTGGTGCTCATCGGCGACGCGACGCACCCGATGGAGCGCTTCGACAAGCACCCCAACGTCCACTGGCTCGGGTTCCGCCCCTACGACCTCATCCCGGCCTACGGGTCGGCGTTCGACGTGGCGGTCATGCCCTGGCAGGACAACAACTGGATCAAGCACTCCAACCCGATCAAGCTCAAGGAGTACCTGGCCCTGGGCCTGCCGGTGGTCAGCACGGACTTCGCCGAGCTGGCCGGTTACGCCGACCGGGTGCGCGCCGCCCGGTCGCACGCGGAGTTCGTCGAGGCCGTGCGCCGCACGCTCGCCGACGGCGGACCGCTCCCGGCCGGGGCGCTCCGGGAATCCGTGCTGGGCTTCTCGTGGCGGTCGCGCGCGGCCGAACTGGTCTCGCTGGCGGAGCAACGCCGCAGGTGAGGCCCCCCGAATGGCGGGGTGCGACCGGGTTGCGCCGGTGTGGCGGGGATATCGAACCGGCCCGTGCGGCTGAACGGCGACGCCGGCACATCTAATGTGGGTGTCGTGCAGCCCCTGCCCCCGAACGCCCCGTCGCGGATCGGCGACTACGCGCTGCTCGCCGCGCTCGGTCGCGGCGCGATGGGCTCCGTGTACCTGGCGCGTTCGCGCGGCGGCCGGCCGATCGCGGTCAAGGTCGCCCGCGCCGAGCTCGCCGACAACCCCCAGTTCCGCGAGCGCTTCCGCCGCGAGGTCGAGATGGCCCGCGCGGTCGGCGGTTTCTGGACCGCGACCGTGGTGGACGCCGACCCGGACGCCGAGCGCCCCTGGATGGCCACCGAGTACATCCCGGGCCTGAGCCTCCAGCAGGCCGTGGAGGACCACGGCCCGCTGCCGGAGCGCGCCGTGCGGCGGCTCGCGGGCGGCCTGGCCGAGGCGCTGGTCGCGATCCACGGCGCGGGCCTCGTGCACCGCGACCTCAAGCCGTCCAACGTGCTGCTGGCCGACGACGGTCCGCGCGTCATCGACTTCGGCATCGCCCGCGCGCTGGAGCACTCCGCGCTGACCGAGGCGGGCATCGTGTTCGGCACGCCCGGCTACCTGTCGCCGGAGCAGGTCGTGGGCAAGGAGATCACCGCGCAGAGCGACGTGTTCGCCCTCGGCTCGGTGCTCGTGCACGCGGCGACCGGCGGCGGGCCGTTCGGCGAGGGCGCGACGTCCGCGCTGGTGTACCGGGTCGTGCACCAGGACCCGGACCTGTCGCGGGTGCCGCTGTCGCTGGTGCCGCTGATCACGCCGTGCCTGGCGCGCGACCCGGCGGCGCGGCCGACGCCCGCGCGGCTGCTGGAGCTGATCGGGCCGCCGTCGACCGAACCGTCGTGGCTGCCCTCGCGCATCCGCAGCGTGGTGGAGAAGCGGCACACCGAGCTGAGCATGCTGCCCGCGAAGCCGCCCACGCGCGTCCTGGTGGACGACGCGCCGCCCGCCGCGCCCCCGCCCCTGCCGGTGCCGCCCGCGAACAAGCCCGTCACCAGGGTCGCGCCGGTGGTGCCCGCGCCCGTCCCGGCCGGGAAGTCGCCCGTCAAGCACGTCCCGGCCGACGTGCGGCCGACCGGCTCGCGGTTCCGCACCTCCCGCCTGGTCGGCACGACCTGGGGCGGGGTGAACCTGCTGGCGGCGCTCCTCGCCCTGGCCGTCGCCGACGCGCAGGCGGGCGCGGAGACCGGCCGGGCGGTCGGGGTGCGGGTCGCCGCGTTCGCCGCGTTCGTGCTGTTCTCGCTGGCCGCGATCCGGCTGCTGGTCAACGTGGCCCGCGCCGCGCTGGTCCTCGACGTCGGCCCGGACGGCATCACGCTGTCCAACGGCGCGGAGACCCGGCGCCTGCCCTGGTACGCCATCGCCCGGGTCAAGGTGGAGGCCCACCACGCCCGGCCGTGGCTGGTGGTGTGGCTGGTCGGCGCGGCGCAGAAACCGGCGACGCTGGGCCGGGGCAGCTTCACCAAGCACAAGGGCGGCCTGCGGGTCTACCCGATCTCCCACGAGCGCTACCGCAAGCGCCGCGACCGGGACGTGGTGGAGCTGCGCTCGGCGCTGGCGTGGTACGGATCGGCCGCCTACGACCCCCGGTGATCCCTAGGATGCCGAACGTGGAGCAGCCCACGCCCGCCCAGCCCCAGCCCGCCCAGCCCCAGCCCGCGCAGCCCCAGCCGGCAGGGACCCGGCCCGCCCAGCCGGCAGGGACCCAGCCCGCACAGCCGACGCCCGCCGACCCGGGCGCGCGCCCCGCCGCGAGGTCCGGCCTGACGCCGCACGAGCTGGCCCTGGACCTGCTGGAGCGGGTCGACGGCGCGCGCTCCTTCGGCCGCACCCGCAAGGAGGGCTTCCGCCGCCGCTCGGTGGCGCTCAAGGTGTCCCTGCTGGGGATGTCGGCCACCGCGACGATCATCCTGGGCTGGCAGGACCTGGACTTCTGGACCGGCCTGGCGTTCTCGCTGGTGGCGCTGACGACGGTGTTCGCCGCGCTGGAGCCGTTCTTCGCGTGGCGGTCGCTGTGGGTGCTGATGGAGGAGTCGCAGGCCCGGTTCAACCGGCTGCGCGACGACCTGGCGCACTACCTGGCCGCGACGCCGCCCGCCGAGGTGGACCCGGAGCGGGTCGACGAGATGTACCGCCGGTACCAGGACGTCTGGCAGCGGCAGAACGAGCGCTGGATGGAGTTCCGGCGGATCAGCGACCGGTGAACGTCGCCTTGCCGGGCCCGTCCGCGAGGAACGACCGCACCGCGCCGCGCAGGTCCTCGGTGTCGAACAGCTCGGCCGCGATGGACGTGATGTGCTCGTTGGCCTCGGCCACGCCGCCGCTCTCGTAGTGCGCCAGCACCCGCTTGGTGGCGGCGTGCGCCCTCGTGGGGCCGGTGGCGAGGGCGTGGGTGAACTCCAGCGCGGCATCGTCGAAGCCCTCGTCGGGCAGCACCCGGTTGACCACGCCCCACCGCTCCAGGGTGGCCGCGTCGTAGGTGTCGCCGGTCATCACCAGCTCCTTGGCCCGGCCCACGCCCGCCCGCGCGGCCAGCCGCTGCGTGCCGCCCATGGTGGGGGTGAGGCCGACGACCTTCTCCACGAGCCCGAACCTGGCCCGTTCGGCGGCCAGCAGGATGTCGCACGCCACGGCCACCTCGAACGCCCACGTGAGGCACAGGCCGTGCGCGGCGAACACGGTCGGGAACGGCAGGGCGGCGATGCGCTCCGGCAGGTCCAGCATGGCGTCGAACAGCGCCTTGGCCTGCGCCCGGGACTTCTGCGCCGCGAACAGGTTCACGTCGACGCCACCGCTGACGACCCGGCCCTCGGCCCGGATCAGCAGCGCCCGCGCCGGTCGCGCCTCCAGGTCCTCGACGGCGGCCTCCAGGAGGTCCTGCAACCCGTCGGTGTAGAGGTTCAGGGGAGGGGCGTCGACGGTGAGCACGGCGAGGTCGACCGCGTCCCGCTCCAGGCGGACCTGTTGCGCTGCCACGGGCCGGGACTTTACACGCGTCCGGAATGCGGAAAACCAGGTGTCCGAATGGACCAACGAAGGTGAAAACCTGTCGGTGACTTCATGGACCGTTCAGCTCGCGCCGGTGGACGGCCCGGCCGCGGTGGCCCTCGTCCGGGAGTACCCGGCGGACGTCACCGCCCGCTACCACGGCCGTCCGGCCAGGTCGGAGGAGGTGGACCCGGCGATCGCCGAGGACCCGACGACGACTTGGTCGGGTTTTTCCTCGCCGGGCGGGGGTCGGTGGCGGAGGGGTGCGTCGGCTTCCGGCTTGTCAACCCCGGAACGGCGGAGCTGAAGCGGTCGTGCGTCCGCCTGGGAGCCCGGGGCACCGGCGGGGGAGCGGCGCCGCCGACCGCCGCGGAGGAGGGGGCCGTCTCGTCCGGCGCGACGTCCGTCCGCCTCGACACGCGCGCTGACCTGGGCGAAGCCCGCGCGCTGCACGCGCGTCGCGGTTGCGCCGAGGTTGCGCCGTTCAACGACGACCGCTGTGCGGAGCACTGGTTCGAAAAGCGGCTATAGGTGCCATCGGGTTCCCGTATCAGGGGTGTGACCCGTCTCACTTGACACTCATTAAAGCCCACAGTTGAGTATGTGGCGAATATTGGTGCCGCTGAATGAAATGGGGATCAGTCCAGTGGCCTTCGCCGTTGAGTTGACTTTTCGCGATGCGCGACAGGTGCGGAGATCCATTCATCTCGCGCACCGCGAATACTGGCGCCCGCTCGCCGAGCAGGGCGTTCTCGTGGGCACCGGGCCGTGGGCCGACGGTTCCGGCGTGCTGCTGATCGTGCAGGTGCCCGACGACGCCGCCGCGCGCGACCTCGTGCGGGGCGACCCGTACGTGCGCTCGCAGTCGATCGCCGAGGTGCGCATCCGTCACTGGCACGTCCTGCTGGGGCTGCCGGAGGGCGAGCGCGTGCCGGGCATCGTCCGGCCGCGCGACGGTCAGACCGCCGACTCGCGCTCGCGCGAGCCGCTGACGCCGCACGAGCACCGGATCGCCCTGATGATGTTGGAGGGCATGACGAACCGGCAGATCGCCGAGCACTTCTCGGTGTCCACCCGGGCCGTGGAGCTCCACATCACGCGCATCTACCGCAAGCTGGACATCGGCAGGCGCGCCCAGTTGGCCGCCGCGATGCCGTGGGGCCAGCGCTCGTACCTGTAGGACCGCCGCGGTCGCGGGGGGTCCGGGCCGCCGCCCGGTTCCAGGCACA
>NZ_JBPKJK010000252.1:0-8498 GCF_051756985.1 Saccharothrix sabaoui | reverse complement strand
TCCACGACGAAGATCAGCGTCTCGCCGGGCTGGATGTCGCCCTGGCCGTTGGGGTAGCCCTTGTCGGAGGGGACGACGAGCAGGCGGCGCCCGCCCTCCTTCAGGCCGATGAGGCCCTCGTTCCAGCCCTTGATGACGCTGGCCTGCCCGATGTTGGTCAGCTCGAACGGCTGGCCGCCGTCCCACGACGCCTCACGCGTGCGCTGGTCGCGGAACGTCGCCAGCACGTAGTGCAGGGAGGCGGTGGAGCCCTGCTTGATCTCCGCGCCGGTGCCCTCGGTGACGTCCGAGACGACCAGGCCGTCCTGCGGGGTGCAGCCGGTGGGGACGGTGATGGTCGGCTTCTCGCCGGGCGCGCCGGTCACCCCGTACTGCGACACCTCGCACGGCGGGCCGCTGGGCTCGGCCAACTCGGCCTCGCTCGTGCCGGTCTGCCCGGTCGGTTCGGCCTGCTGCTGGGCCGTGGCGCTCGGGGTGTTGGTCTGGGTGGACGGGCGGTCGCTCGCGGTGCACGCGGTCAGCGCCAGACCGGCGGACAACAGGGAGACGATGGCCAGGGCCGTACGGCCGACAGTACGCATGGTTGCCGATGTTATGGGTCGGCCCCGGACGCCACACCGCAGACCCCACCAGCAGGCCCAACGCCGGTCACGGTGCGCTGTCGTCGATCTCCGAAATTATCCGCAAATGTGCCACTAATTACCGCTTCCGTCGTTGCGTACGCGCGCGTACAGTAACTGCGCGCACTTGATCGGATACCGAGAGCATTCGTCCGTTCAGGTGGAGGCCAAGGAGGTGACATCGTGTCCGCGGAGCCGCGGGGCGTCCGCAGCAACCTGTTGCAGGAATTGTTCTGGACCCGAACGGGTTTGCTCCTGCTGATCCTCGTCGTGATCTCCGGCATCTGCTTGACCATTTCCAGCGCAGTGGATCAAGGAATGGCGAGGACGCTCGTCACCGCGCTGGGCACCGGCACGATGGTGTCCGCGGTGGTCGGGTTCGGGCAGACGCTCATCACCAGTTCCGCGACGCAGCGCGCCCTCGTGGCGCCGGTCGTCGAGGAGAGCCGGCGGGCGCTGCGCGAGCTGACCAGCGAGTACCGCGCGCTCGACCGCGAGTTCTTCCCCAGCCACGTGTTCGAGCCGACGGCGAAGCCCGACCCGGTGTTCAACCAGGTCATGATGCAGGACCTGGAGCGGACCCGGCTGTACGTGTTCCGCGGCTTCGCGGGTCGCTACGCGGCCTGCCGGCTGCTGCTGTCGCAGACGGAGTGCGAGCTCAAGGCCGTCCTGGCCGATCCCCGGGACGGCGACGCGATCAGCGGGCGCGCCCGCTACCTGCTGCGGCACGAGGGCGCGGACGGCGACTACGACACGATCGTGGCGCGGCTGCGCGAGCAGATCCACGTCGGCCTGGTGGGCCTGTTCCTCGCCCGCGGCCGGTGCTCGCGCATCGACCTGACGATCGTGTCCGACCCGCCGCTCGACCGGCTGGAGCTGTTCGACGACAGCGCCTGGCTCACGCTGTACAGCAACACCAGCGCGGGTGTGGTACGTCTCTACCCGCGTACGTTGCGGTTCACCGAGGGGTCGTTCATCTACGGGATGGAACGCACCGAGTTCCTGCGCATCAGCAATTCCAAGGCGGGGCTCCACATCGTCATCACGCCCGGCACCAACCGGTCCGACTTCCTCGCCCTGTTCGAGAAGATCACCGGGACACCCCTCACCGAGGACGGGTTCCGGGAACTGGAGGAGAAGTTCCACCGGTTCCGCAAAGAATTCTCCGCCTTCGCTCAGTTGGGGAGCTGATAAGTCGTGCCGACCGAGTCAACCGGGTTCTCCGCCCTCGCGGAGCTCGCCACGCTCATCTCCGTGGCCGACCCCCCTGTCGTCGACCACTGGGGACACGTCGAGAGGCGTTTCCGGGAGTGGGCGGACCGGCCCGGGCTGCGGGAGGGGCTGCGCGAGCACCTGCGCGCCCTCTCGCCGCAGGACGAGATGCGCGTGGTGGCCAGATCGCGCGAGACCACGACCCACTTCGCGTGGTGCCTGCGCGACGAGCCCGCCGAGCCCTTCACGTTCTGGCTGCACGAGTACAAGCCGCAGTGCGACTGGCGGCAGGGCTACGCGGACTCGATCCACAACCACCGCTACCACTTCTGCACCACCATCGTGCAGGGCTCCTACCTGCACGAGCGCTTCACGGCCGAGGTGGACGACGACGACCTGGCGATCCTGTCCACCACCCTGCTGCGCAGCGCCGAGGCGGTGGAGGGCAACTCGGGCACGATGCTCGCGCACGAGTTCCACCGCATCCCGAAGGCCGCCGACGACACCCTGACGTTCCTGGTGAAGTCCCGCGCGGTGCGCCCGTGGAGCCTCAGCTACGACCCGGACACCCGCACGAGCCACCGCCACGTGCCGGTCGAGTCGAGGTTGGAGGTGCTCACGAGGAGTCTTTAGACCCCGTCGCGGCCGTTCGCGCGCGCTTACCATCGGCCCCACCCGACACGGGAGGGCCCGATGAGCACTGCCATGACGAACACCACCACGGCGGCCGGCGCGGCGGCGACCGGCACGGCGACGACCTGCGGGGCGACGCTCTCGACGCGGTCGATCACCGAGGTGGAGCGGGAGGTGTGGCGCCTGTGCCACGACCTCGCCGCCCGCCTCCAGTTCCACGGCTGGCACCACGTCAGCTTCGTCCGGGACAAGGCGGTCCACTTCGCCCGGCGCAACGGTTCCGACACCGCGCTGGTCGAGGTGGCCGCCCTCGTGCACGACGTGAACTACATGGTCCGGCGCAACTCGCTGCCCGTGGACGGGCGCAGCCTGAGGATGGACATCCTGGCCCGCGCGGGCGTCCCGGACGCGGTCGCGGCGCGGGTCGACGCGGTGGTCGAGGAGGCCGAGATGCGCACCCGCCACCGCGACATCTCGCCCGAGGCGCAGGCGCTGTCCGACGCGGACACCCTGTTCAAGGCGCTGCCGGTGACGCCGGTGGTGCTGGCGCCCAGGTACCTGGAGGAGAACGGCATCACGCTGCGCGAACTGGCGCACAAGATCGTCGGCGAGCAGCGCGGGAAGCACGACGCCGGGTACTACTTCTACGACCCGGAGGCGGCGGCGACCTACTCGCGGTGGGCGACGGCCAACCTGGAGCTGTGGTCGTGCATCGTGGAGTCGCTGGACGACCCGACGGTCAACGACCTGCTCACGGCCGTGTCCTGAGAGGTCAGTCCCAGACGACCAGGTCGAACTCGACGGCGTCCGCCGCGGCGGACGTCACGAGGACCCGCGCCCACCGGCCGCCGGACGTCCTCACGCAGAACGCGGTCCCCTCCCCCACCCGGTCCGCCGGGACGTGGGTGGTGAGCGAGGGGACCGCGGCACAGGCGTGGAGGCCGGGGCGCCCGGCGACCGGGGCCAGGTCCCGGGCGCGCAGGCCGTCCCGGTGCTCCAGGTCGGTGTCGGAGGTCGGGGCGTGGACGATGCCCGCGTTGTCGGCGTCGCGCGCGTCCAGGTCGACGGCCTGTCCCCGGCGCAGGATGACCCCCTGCTGGACGCGGAACTCACCGGAGCCCCGGCCGGCGGCGGACGTGGTGGTCGAACCGGTGCCCGGCGTGGTCGTGCCGGCCCCGACCGCGGCCGGCGGGCCGGGGCGGACGAGCACGCCGGAGGCCACCGCGCCGCCGACCGCGAGCAGGACGGGCAGCACGAACCGGAGCGGTCCGGGGTCCCGGCCCCAGCGGAAGAGGAGCACGACACCGGCGAGCGTGGCGGCGACGGCGGCGACCAAGGCCGGCTGCACCAGGTCTGCGAGGCCGCCGAGCACCGTGAGCAGCAGGCTCAGCACGCCGGCGACACCGCCGTACACCTGCCACCGGTCGACGGTCCCCCGCCGGAACGCGACCGGCTCCTTCTCCTGCTCGGGCATGTCCACACGCTAGCTATCCGCAATTATGCGGAAAGTGGGTCAAGCGGGCGAACACCGAGCGTGACCAGGGCCGGCGCGGTTACCTCGTCGGTGTGATCGGGAGGATCAGAAGGGCCAGCCGAGGACCGGCAGGCCGATCACCGCGTCCACGGCCAGGCCGCAGAACACGAGCATCAGGTACAGGTTCGACATGTGGAAGAACTTCATGGTGTTCGTCGACCCGCCGCGGCGCACGACGCCGTGCAGGCGGTGCGCGAACACCGCGAACCACACGCCCGAGGCGGCGGCGACCGCCAGGTAGACCCACGACGTCACCGGGGCCAGCAGCAGGGTGCAGGCGACCGTGATCCACGAGTAGATGACGATCTGCCGGGTCACCTGCTGCGCCGTCGCCACCACCGGCAGCATCGGCACGCCCGCCCGCGCGTAGTCCTCCTTGAACTTCATCGCGAGCGCCCACGTGTGCGGGGGCGTCCAGAAGAAGATCACGCCGAACATCACCAGCGCGGGCCACGCCACGGTGCCGGTCACCGACGACCAGCCGATGATCACCGGCATGCAGCCGGCCATGCCGCCCCAGATGATGTTCTGCGAGGTGCGGCGCTTGAGGACCAGGGTGTAGACGAAGATGTAGAACAGGATCGTGGCCACCGCGAACACCGCGGAGATCAGGTTCGTCGTCAGCCACAGGAACCCGAACGACACGACGCCGAGCACGATGCCGAACACCAGCGCGTTGCGCGGCGGGATCGAGTCCTTCGCCAGCGGGCGGGCGCTGGTGCGCTTCATCACCGAGTCGATGTCGGCGTCCACGTAGCAGTTGAGCGCGTTGGCCGACCCCGCCGCGAGGGTGCCGCCCGCCAGGGTGCACGCGATCAGCCACAGCGGCGGCAGTCCGCGCGCGGCGAGCAGCATCGCCGGGATGGTGGTGATCAGCAGCAGTTCGATCACCCGGGGCTTGGTCAGCGCCACGTACGCACCGACGACCTGTCGGGGCGACCGCGCCGGGGCCTCGGTGACGGCACTCATGACAGCGCGCTCCTCGTCAAGTCCGGTGGGGAATGAGCAGATCGTAACCGCGCGTTGCACGGGGAGCCCGTTCGGGTAGTCCCTGTACACACCGGCTACGCCTGTGCGTACACCCACAGAGCGTGAGTAGCACGTGCGTCCGCTGTCCGGACTAGGCTGGCCGGTGGACCTTGGGAACCGCGGATCGGGCCTGACGGACACGATTGAGTTCACCGCCAGCCGTCAACCGCCGCTTAGTGAGTTTGGAGCTGGAAGTCAGTGTCCGTCACCGATGACATCGCCCGGTTGACCGAAGCCCGCCTGCCCGACGACTGGACCGACCTCGACCGCCGCGCCGTGGACACCGCGCGGGTGCTGGCCGCGGACGCCGTGCAGAAGGTCGGCAACGGCCACCCCGGCACCGCCATGAGCCTCGCCCCGCTGGCGTACACGCTGTTCCAGCGCGTGATGCGGCACGACCCCGCCGACGCCGACTGGATCGGCCGCGACCGGTTCGTGCTCAGCGCGGGTCACTCCAGCCTGACCCTCTACGTCCAGCTCTACCTCAACGGCTACGGCCTGGAGCTGGACGACCTCAAGGCACTGCGCACGTGGGGTTCGCGGACCCCCGGCCACCCCGAGCACCGCCACACGCCCGGCGTGGAGATCACCACCGGCCCGCTGGGCCAGGGCCTGGCCTCCGCGGTCGGCATGGCGATGGGCGCCCGCCGCGAGCGCGGCCTGTTCGACCCGGACGCCCCGGTCGGCGAGAGCCCGTTCGACCACGACATCTTCGTGATCGCCTCCGACGGCGACATCGAGGAGGGCGTGACCAGCGAGGCGTCGTCCCTGGCGGGCACGCAGAAGCTGGGCAACCTCACGGTGATCTACGACGACAACAAGATCTCCATCGAGGACGACACCACGATCGCGCTGTCCGAGGACACCGCGAAGCGCTACGAGGCGTACGGCTGGCACGTGCAGGTCGTCGAGGGCGGCGAGAACGTCGCGGGCATCCTCCAGGCGCTGGAGAACGCCAAGGCGGAGACCGAGCGCCCGTCGTTCATCCTGCTGCGCACGATCATCGGCTTCCCGTCGCCGAACAAGCAGAACACCGGCGCGGCGCACGGCGCGGCCCTCGGCGCGGACGAGGTCGCCGAGGTCAAGCGCATCCTCGGCTTCGACCCGGAGCAGACCTTCGAGGTCTCCGACGAGGTCATCGAGCACACCCGCGCGGTGATCAAGCGCGGCGAGCAGGCCAAGGCCGAGTGGCAGAAGTCGTTCGACGCGTGGGCCGAGAAGAACCCGGAGCGCAAGGCGCTGCTGGACCGCCTGATCGGCCGGGGCCTGCCCGAGGGCTGGACCGACGCGCTGCCGTCGTGGGACCCGGACCCCAAGGGCGTGGCGACGCGCAAGGCGTCCGGCGAGGTGCTCAACTCGCTCAAGGACGTGCTGCCGGAGCTGTGGGGCGGCTCGGCCGACCTGGCGGAGTCGAACAACACCACCATGAAGGGCGTCGACTCGTTCGGCCCCGAGGGCATCTCCACCAAGATGTGGAACGCCAACCCGTACGGCCGCACGCTGCACTTCGGCGTCCGCGAGCACGCCATGGGCTCGATCCTCAACGGCATCGCGCTGCACGGCCCGACCCGCCCGTACGGCGGCACGTTCCTGGTGTTCAGCGACTACATGCGCCCGGCGGTCCGGCTGGCCGCGCTGATGAAGTCCCCGGTCGTCTACGTGTGGACGCACGACTCCATCGGCCTCGGCGAGGACGGCCCCACCCACCAGCCGGTCGAGCACCTGGCCGCGCTGCGCGCCATCCCGGGCCTGACCGTGCTGCGCCCCGGTGACGCGAACGAGACGGCCGCCGCGTGGCGCGCCACGATCGAGAACCCCGAGGGCCCGAAGGGCATCGCCCTGACCCGGCAGAACCTGCCGGTGCTGGAGGGCACCAAGGAGAAGGCCGTCGAGGGCGTGGCGCGCGGCGGCTACGTGCTGGCCGGCGAGGGCGAGCCGGAGCTGATCCTGATCGCCACCGGCTCGGAGCTCCAGATCGCCGTCGAGGCGCGCGGGGTGTTCGAGGCCGAGGGCGTCGCGACCCGCGTGGTGTCCATGCCCAGCGTCGAGTGGTTCGACGCGCAGGACGAGTCCTACCGCGAGAGCGTGCTGCCGTCCTCGGTCAAGGCGCGCGTCGTCGTCGAGGCGGGCATCGCCCAGCCGTGGCACCGGTTCGCGGGCGACGCGGGCGAGATCGTGTCGATCGAGCACTTCGGCGCCTCCGCCGACTACCAGACGCTGTTCCGCGAGTTCGGCTTCACGACCGAGAACGTCGTCGCCGCGGCGCGCCGGTCGCTGTCCCGGACCAAGTAGAGACTTCAGGGGAGTTGACGAGATGAGCAGCAATCCGCTGGCGCAGCTCAGCGACGCGGGTGTGTCGATCTGGCTGGACGACCTGTCCCGCGAGCGACTGACCACCGGCAACCTGGCCGAGCTGATCGCCGGGAAGAACGTGGTCGGCGTGACCACGAACCCGACGATCTTCGCCACCGCGCTGTCCAACGGCGCGGCCTACGACGAGCAGGTCCGCGAGCTGGCCGCCCGGGGCGCGGACGTCCACGCCACCGTGCGCGAGGTCACCACGACCGACGTGCGCAACGCGTGCGACCTGTTCCGCGACATCTACAACGCCACCGACGGCGTCGACGGCCGGGTGTCCATCGAGGTGGACCCCCGGCTGGCCAAGGACAGCGAGCGCACCGCCGCCGAGGCGCTCGACCTGTGGAAGACCGTCGACCGGCCGAACCTGATGGTGAAGATCCCCGGCACGGTCGAGGGCCTGCCCGCGATCACCCGCACGCTCGCCGAGGGCGTGAGCGTCAACGTGACGCTGATCTTCTCCGTCGAGCGCTACCGCAAGGTGATGGAGGCGTTCGTCGCCGGCCTGGAGCAGGCCAAGGCCAACGGCCACGACCTGCGCACGATTCACTCGGTGGCGTCGTTCTTCGTGTCCCGGGTGGACACCGAGATCGACAAGCGCCTCGACGCGATCGACAGCCCGAAGGCGAAGGAGCTGCGCGGCAAGGCCGCCATCGCCAACGCCGTGCTCGCCCACGCCGCCTACCAGGAGACGTTCGCGGGCGAGCGGTGGGAGGCCCTGGCGGCCGACGGCGCCCGCGCCCAGCGTCCACTGTGGGCGTCCACCGGCGTGAAGGACCCGAACTACTCCGACACCCGCTACGTCGACCAGCTGGTCGTGGCGAACACGGTCAACACGATGCCCGAGAAGACGCTGCACGCGGTCGCCGACCACGGCAAGATCGAGGGCGACACCGTGACCGGGCGGGCGGCGCAGGCGCAGCAGGTCTTCGACGAGCTGGTCGAGGTCGGCATCGACCTCGACGACGTGTTCGTCGCGCTGGAGACCGAGGGCGTCGACAAGTTCGAGAAGTCGTGGGCCGAGCTGCTCGACACGGTGACCGGACAGCTGGACCAGGCCAAGGGCTGAGGACGAGGACAACATGAGCCAGGTGATCTCCGTGGAGATCGTC
>NZ_JBPKJK010000251.1:0-8510 GCF_051756985.1 Saccharothrix sabaoui | reverse complement strand
GCACGGTGAAGGTGTAGGTCTTCTGGCCGGTGGTGATCGCCGTGCCGGCCGCCGTGGTGGCGGTGACCTCGAAGGCGGCGGTGTAGGTGCCGGCCGCCTCGAAGGCCCAGTTGGCGTGGGCGTGGCTGTTGATCGCGAAGGTGCGGGCGTCGGGCAGGCCGTTGCCGCTGTCGAACCACACGCTCACCGACCCGCCGAAGCCGGTGGTGTAGACGCTGACGTCGGCGGGACCGGTGACCGAGACGAGCTTCACGGTCAGCGAGTTGTTCAGCAGCGCGCCGGCGGGCACGCCCGCGGTGTTGAGGCCCGGCCAGAGGATTCCGCTCACCTGGTTCTGCGGCAGGACCCAGAACGTCGACCCGGGCGCGCCGAGGAAGGAGTAGGCGCTGCCGGACGGCACGGTGGACCTGCTCGCGGGGACCGCGTTGAGCGTCACGGTCGACGGGTCGCGGTCGACGGCGGGTGACGCGGTGGCGTCGACGAGGTCGAGGGTGAGCGCGGTTCCGGTCCAGTCGACGTCGATCACGTCGACGTGGCCGGAGGAGAGGGTGGTGGACGCGTGGGCCGTGCCCGTGGTGAGCAGGGCGAGCCCCGCGGCGAGCGCGGCGGCGGAGAGGCGGGCGATCACTTGTTCACCTTGAAGGTGTAGGTGGCGGGGGTGGACACGACGTGCTCGCCGGTCGCCGCCAGCGTGCCGACGGCGCGGACGGTGACGCGGTAGTAGCCGGCCGCCTCGAACGCCCAGTTGGCGTGCACGTGGTTGTCGGCCGTGAGGTCGATGCGGTCGGGCAGGCCGTTGCCGCTGTCGACCAGCACGTTCGGCGCGCCGACGGCGTCGGTGGTGAAGATGCTGAAGTCGCCGGGGCCGTAGGCGCGCGTGACCTTCAGGCGCAGGGAACCCTCGACGAAGACGCCGGGTTCCACCTCCTCCGTGGCGATGCCGGGCCAGATCAGGTTCGGGTCCTCGATCTCGGGCAGCACCCAGACCGGTGCGCCGGGGGCGCCGAGGAAGGCGTAGGCGGGGTCGGCGGGCACGGTGGTCTTCGCCGCCGACTTGGCGACCAGCAGGACCTCGGAGGGCGCGTGCTCGACGTCGTTGGTCTCGTCGTGGACGTGCAGGTCGAACGCGCCGTCCTCGAAGGCGACGCCGAAGACGTCGACGTGGCCCGAGTCGACGGTGGCGACCGGGGTGGCCGTCGCGGGAGCGGCGACGAGGCCGGACAGGCCGGTCACCGCCACCGCGAGCAGGGCGATGCGTGCAGTCGTGCGCAAGGTCGTGGCACTCCAATCGTGCGGGTGTTCCGGCCCGGGAGGGGCCGTGCCCGGAGTGTTGCACACGATTATCGTTGTCAATACGACCGAACGGCCCCATCCCGGGGTGCGGGCGCCGGCGTTCGACGGCCGCCGGGGAACACGGCCAGTGTGGCTAATGGCAATCGTTACCATCAGGGCCGGACGGTCCATTGAAAACGGTTGTCGTTGGTATTAAGTTCGCGGTGCCCCCACCGGTCGGGTGACGGGCGTCTGGAGGTTCGAGAACACATGCGAGTGCGTGCACCCTCACGGGCCGCCGCGTCCTTCTGCGCGGCCCTGCTCGCCGTGACCGGGTGCACCTCGGCAGGGGGGCGAAGTGCCGGCGACGGCCTGTCGGTGGTCGCGACCACGGAAATCCTGGCCGACCTGGCGCGCAACGTCGGGGGAGACCGGGTCCGGGTGGACTCGCTGGTGCCGCCCGGGGGTGACCCGCACTCCTACGAGCCGACGCCGGCCGACGCGAAGAAGGTCGCCGCGGCGGACGTGACGTTCACCAACCACCTGCTGCTCGAAGAACAGCGGCTGATCAAGGCCATCGACGCCAACGCGCGCGAGGGGACGCCGAACGTCTCGCTGGCCGAGGCGGCGGAGACCTACGGCGCGCACGTCATCCCGCTGGTGGAGGACGTCGGGCTCGACGTGCTGTGGTTCGGGCTGCGCGTGCGCGGCGACGGCGGGCAGCGCGGTGCCACGCGCACCTCCGAGGTGCGGCTGACCGCGACCGCCGTGGAGGGCCCGGGCAAGCTCGTGGCCTACCTGACCGAGTCGCTGGGCAAACCGGTGGTGTACTTCGACTCCGGCGACGGACTGTCCGACGTGGACTCCGCCACGCTGCCTCCTGCCGCGCACACCCACCTCAACTGGGCGTTCACCGCACCGGGCACCTACCGGCTGACGATGCGCGCGTCGTTGCTCAACGGTGCCGACGAGGTGCCCCTGGGCGAGGGCACGTTCACCTTCGCGGTGGGCATCGACCCGACCGGCATCGCGAAGACCGTGCTGAACGAGGGGCACACGGACGTGACCGTGGACCTGGACACCGGCGAGCTGTACACGTTCAACGACCGCGCCGGCGGCACCACGCAGCAGGTCGTGCCCGCGGCCGAGGCGGTCATCGAGGTGCCGAACAAGGCCATCGCCACGGTGCCCGACGACCCCCGGTTCGCGTTCCTCGGCACGGCCGGCGCGTCGGTGCACCAGCTGCCGCAGGCGGTGCTGGGCAAGCACGTGCACGGCGAGATCGACCCGCACCTGTGGCAGGACGTGCGCAACGCCCGCGCCTACGCCGAGCTGATGCGCGACACGCTGCGCACCGCCGACCCGGACGGCGCCGCCGACTACGACCGCAACACCCGCGACTACCTCGCCCGGCTCGACGAGCTCGACGCGCGGGTGCGCGACACCGTGGCGGCCGTGCCCCGCGAACGCCGCCACCTGGTCACCACGCACGACGGCTTCGGCTACTTCGCCGGCGCCTACGAGATGAGCGTGGCCGGGTTCGTGGTGCCCAACCCCGCGCAGGAACCCAGCGTCGAGGACGTGCGCAAGCTGACCGAGACCATCCGCAACCTGAAGGTGCCCGCGGTCTTCATGGAACCCAACCTCGCCCAACGCGGCTCGGTGCTCACCCAGGTCGCCCGCGACCAGGGCGTCGAGGTCTGCCTGCTCTACGGCGACGCCTTCGACGACGACGCCCGCAACTACGTGGACATGATGCGGCACAACGCGGAGGAGGTCGCCCGGTGCCTCGCCTGACCCGAGCCCTGCTCGCCGCCGCCGCGCTGCTCCTGCTCGCACCCCCGGCCGCGCACGCCGACGCGCCGGTGGTCATCGCCGACGGCCACGTCGACCTCGGCCCGCGCCTGGTCGACGGCGAGTGGACCCTCCAGCTCCGCGACGACACCGGCGACGGCCCCGTGTGGCGGGACCCCGCCGACGTGGTGCTCCAGGTGGCGGACGCGGCGAGGACCACCGTCCCCGACGACCCCGCCTACGCGTTCCTCGGCACGCCCGGCGGCGAGGTCTGGGTGCTGCCGCAGGTCCAGGACCCGCGGGTCGTGTGGCCCGGCTGGAACACCCAGGACCCGAGCATCGCCGGGGTCGTCGGCCGCGAGGTGGACTGGCGCCTGCACGGCGTCGAGGGCCCCGGCCGCTTCGAGCTTTTCCTCACCGGGAACTTCGGCGCGCCGGAGGCGATCTTCGGCAGCGACCGGCCCTACCCGCAGGAGACCGGCGTCGAGGCCGGCACCCACGTGCACGGCAACTGGGTGTTCACCGCGCCGGGCGCCTACTCGCTGGACGTGGAGATGGCCACCGCCGGCGGCCTCGGCGACCGCGCGACGCTCAACGTGCACGTCGGACCGGGCGACCCGGCGGCGGCGTTCGCCACGACGGCGCGGAGCACCCCGACCGCCGGTCAGGGGACGGCAGGACCGGACACCGCCGCGTCCGGGGGCACCGCGGCCCAGGGCCCGCCGTGGGCGTGGATCGCGGTGGGCGGCGTGCTCGTGGTCGGGGCGGCGGCGCTCGTCGCCCGGTCCCGCCGCGCGAGGAGGGGGACCGATGACTGACGAGGTGCTGGAGATCACCGGCGTGAGCGTGCACCTGGGCGGCCGGGAGGTGCTGTCCGATGTGGACTTCCGGCTGCGCCGGGGCGAGCTGGTCGGCCTGATCGGGCCCAACGGCGCGGGCAAGACGACGTTGCTGCGCACCGCGCTCGGCCTGGTGCCGGCGCACCGCGGCACGGTCGTCGTCGCCGGCCGCACGCCGCGCCAGGCGCAGGGCTCGCTCGGCTACGTGCCGCAGCGCCACGAGTTCGCCTGGGACTTCCCGATCACGGTGGAGGGCGCGGTCGCCACCGGCCGCACCCACCTGACCGGCCTGCTGCGCCGCCGCACCGCGCGGGACCGCGAGGCCGTCGCCGACGCCCTGGACCGCGTCGGCCTCGCGGGGCTGAGGACCAGGCCGGTCGGCGAGCTGTCCGGCGGCCAGCGGCAACGGGTCCTGGTCGCCCGCGCGCTGGTCCTGCGGCCGGAGGTGCTGCTGCTCGACGAGCCGTTCACCGGCATCGACGCACCCACCCAGGAGCTGCTGGGCGCGGTGCTGACCGGACTGCGCGACGAAGGGGTGGCGGTGCTCATGACCACGCACGACCTCGTCGCCGCCACCGCGCTGTGCGACCGGCTGTGCCTGCTCAACCGCACGGTCGTCGCCGACGGCGAGCCGGCCGCGCTGGCCGACACCGACATCTGGCTGCGCACCTTCGGCCTGGACCGGGCCGAGCAGCTGCTCAAGGCACTGGGGGTGGCCGGGTGACGGTCGTGGAGTTCCTGACCGCGCCGTGGGAGTACGACTTCTGGCGCCGCGCGCTGCTGGTGGCGCTGATGTCGGGCCTGGTCTGCGGCGTGATCGGCAGCCACGTGGTGCTGCGCGGCATGGCGTTCATCGGCGACGCCGTCTCGCACGCCGTCTTCCCCGGCATCGCCGTCGCCTTCGTGCTCGGCACCAACCTGGTGCTCGGCGGCGCGGTCGCGGGCGTGATCACCGCGCTGCTGATCGCGGTGTTCGCGCAGAACCGCAGGCTCAAGGAGGACTCCGTCATCGGGATCTTCTTCGCCGCCTCGTTCGGCCTCGGCATCGTCATCCTCAGCACCGCGCCCGGCTACGGCGGCTCGCTGGAGTCGTTCCTGTTCGGCTCGATCCTGGGCATCAGCGACTCCGACGTCGCGTCGGTCGCCGTGATCGGCGCGGCGGTGCTGCTGTGCACGGCGCTGTTCAACAGCCGGTTCACCGCCGCGACCCTGGACCGGGAGCAGGCCCGCGCGGTCGGCCTGCCGGTGTTCTGGCTGGACGTGGTGCTGCACGTGATGGTGACCCTGGCCATCGTCATCTCGCTGCAAGCCGTGGGCAACATCCTGGTCCTCGCCCTGCTCGTGACCCCCGCCGCGGCGGCGAGGCTGCTCACCGACCGCCTCGGCGCGATGATGCTGCTGGCCCCGCTGATCGGCGCGGGCGGCAGCGTGCTCGGCCTCTACCTGTCCTACGCGTTCGACCTGGCCGCCGGCGGCCTGATCGTGCTCACCCTCACCGCGGTCTTCCTGCTGTGCTGGCTGTTCGCGCCGCGCCACGGCCTGCTCGCCAGGCCCCGCCGGACCGCCGTTCCCGCCGCGCCCGCGCCCGCGCTCGCCGAGGAGAAGTCGTGACCCCCACCCGGACCGGCGCGCTGCTCGGCGTGGCCACCGCGCTGCTGATGACCGCGCCCGCCGCGATCGCCGAACCGGTACCCGACACGCGGGTCGCGGACGCGGTGCTGGACGTCGAAACCGGCTCGCTGGAGCTGGACGTCGAAACCGGCTCGCTGGAGCTGGACGCGCCGCCCGACCCGCTCGCGGTGCCCGCCGGGACCGAGCGGGTGCGCCTGCGCTGGGACACCACCGCCATCGAACCCGGCACCGTGTTCGGCGACACCGTGAGCCTGCGGACCTCCGTCGTGGAGCCCGTGGAGCAGCCGGTCGCGGAACCGCTCGCGCCGCAGGGCGAACCGGTGGCGGTCCCGGTCGCCTCCAGCGGGACGGTGGAGGTCGACGCGCCACCGCCCGGCGACCACGTGCTGCGCGTCGAGGCCGCAGCGCACACCTTCGACGGCAGCCCGTTGACCGCCACGCGCGACTACGCGCTGTCGGTCGCCGCGGACGCCGAGCCCGGGATCGCCGTCGAGCCGAGGGCGCTCCCGCCGGCACCGGCCCCCGCCGCCGCACCGCCGCAGCCGCAGGTCGAGGCCGCACCGCCGCAGCCGCGGGTCGCCGCCGCCGCGCAGCAGCCGCCCACGGCCACCGGCCGCGTCACCCCGGACCGCGGCCACGTCGACGCCGTCGCGCTCCGCGTGCTGCCGGACGGCCTGCACGCCCAGGTCAAGGACGGCACCACCACCGGCGTCACGACCTGGCGCGAACCCGCGGACGTCGAGTTCCGGGTCACGGCCGCCGCGCGCACCGAACTCCCGGCGCAACCGGCGCTGTCCTTCCTCGGCGGGGCCGGCGAACAGGTCTTCCTGCTGCCGCAGACCCAGCGCGCGGACCTGCTGTGGACGGGCTGGAACACCGAGGAGCTGCGCCCGGCCGAGGTGTCGGGCCCGGTGACGTGGGCGCTGACCGCGGTCGACGGACCGGGTGCCTTCGGCCTGTTCACCACCGGCTCGTTCGGCGCGCCGGAGATCATCTTCAACAGCGCCGACGGCCTGCCGGACACCCTCTCCGTCCCGCTGGGCACCCACGCGCACGCCAACTGGGCGTTCGCCGGACCCGGCCGCTACCGGCTGACCTTCGCCGTCACGGCAACCGGTGCCGACGGCACCGCGCTGAGCGACACGGAGACCCTCACCTTCGTCGTCGGCGACGGCGTCCCGACCGGGCAGAACGGGCAGGTTGGGCAGCAGCAGCCGGGCGGCACCGACCTGCGGACCGGGACGCCGAACCGACTGGCCTCCACCGGTCCCGCCGCCCTGCCCGCCACCGCCGGCCTCGCGCTCGTCCTCGTCGCGACGGGCGCCGCCGCGCTCGTGCTCGCCCGCCGCCGCCCCGCCAAGGAGAACCCGTGACCACCCCGACCCGCGCGAGAGCCGCGTTCGCCGCCCTCGCGGTCGCGGCGCTCGCCGCGCTGTCCCTCGCCCCGGCCTCCGCCCAGGAGGCCGCGCCGGTCGTCGACGTGGGGCACGTGGACCTGCTCGCCCCGGTCGTCGTCGACGGCGCGCTGGACATCCGCTACAAGGACGGCAACACCACCCCGCCGACGGTCCTCGACCCCGAGCGGGTCGTCACGCACGTCAAGCCGGAGTCGCGCATCCAGGTGCCCGACATCCCCGAGTACGCCTTCCTCGGCCCCGTGGGCAGCGACCTGTGGCTCATCCCCGAGATCCAGGACCCGAACGTGGTCTGGGCCGGGTGGAACACCGAGTCCCTGACCGCCGACCTGGTCGACCCGGGGTCGGTGCGCTGGACCCTCGACGCGATCGGCGGCGACCTGCCCGGCAGCCCCGCGCCCGGCACGCTCACCGTGTTCCAGAGCGGCCCGGTCGGCGAACCGCTGCCGCGCGTGTTCGACACCGCCCTGCCGCTGCCGCAGCAGCACCCGCTGGTGCTCGGCACCCACGCCCACGCGAACTGGACGTTCACCGCCCAGGGCGTCTACCGGCTCACCTTCACCGTCACGGCCACCGCCCCGGACGGCACGCCGCTGCGCGACACCACGACCTACGCCGTCGCGGTGGGCGCGGTCGACCCCGCCACCGTGAAACCCGGCACGGGCACGGACCCCACCACCACTACCACCACGACGACCACGACCACCACGACCGGCACCACCACCACGACGACGGGCACGACGACCACCACCGCCCCGCCCACGTCGTGCGCGGTCCTCGCCGACGGCCACGTCGACCTCATCGCCCCGCGCCTCCTCGACGGCCGGCTCACCACCGGGGTCAAGGACGGCACCGCGGGGCCCGACCGCGCCGTGTGGCGCGACCCGGCCGACGTCGTGCTCCACCTGGTCCCCGCCGCGCGCAACACCGTGCCCGCCGACCCCGCCTACTCGTTCCTGGGCGCACCCGGCGCACCGGTCTGGCTCATCCCGCAGACCCAGGTGCCCGGCGTCGTGTGGGCCGGCTGGAACACCGAGTCCCTCAGCCCGCAGCAGGTCGCGGGCGGTGTCGACCTCCGCGTGACCGCCGTGGACGGCCCCGGCCGCCTCGGCGTGTTCCTCAGCGGCGTGGCCCCCGTGGTGCTGGTCGACTCCGGTGACGGCCTCCCCGACACCACCACGGTCCCGCTCGGCACGCACGCGCACGCCAACTGGGCGTTCGGCGCGGAGGGCACCTACCGGATCACCGTCGAGGTCACCGCCACCCTCGTCGACGGCCGCACGGCCACCGACAGCGACGTCTTCACCATCGCCGTCGGCGACGTCGACCCCACCGCGGGCGGGACCTGCGCACCCCCGGGCACCACCACCACGGCACCGGCCACCACGACGCCCGCCGGCACGACCACCGCCGGGCCGGTCCCGACCACCTCGCCGGCGGCGTCCGCGCCCAGGCCGGCGGGTCTGGCCTCCACCGGCGTCGGCGGTGTGGGCACGGCCGTGCTGCTCGCCGCCCTGCTGACCGCGACCGGCGCCGCCGTGCTGGTCCTCACCCGGCG
>NZ_JBPKJK010000250.1:0-8555 GCF_051756985.1 Saccharothrix sabaoui | reverse complement strand
GGGCGGCCGGCGTGGTGGTGGCGGTCCGGTACTTCGCGGGCGCGCGGGCCGCCGCGGGGGTGGACGGGGAGGACGTCGGGCTGCCGGCCGACCGGGCGACCGTGGCGGCGGCGCTGGCCGCCCTGGAGGCCCGGCACGGCGACCGGCTGACCCGCGTGCTGCCCGCGTGCAGCTACCTGCTCGACGGGGTCGCGGTCCGGAACCTCGACACGCCCGTGTCGCCCGGATCACAACTGGACGTGCTGCCGCCCTTCGCCGGGGGTTAGCCACGCCCTTCTCGGATGGATTAGGGCGTGACCCAGACCTCACTTTACGTTATGCATTTCGCTCGATCTCGGAACGGAAACGGAACCATAACGGTGCTCTGACCTGGCTAAACGCAAGGGTCGAGGGATCACCCCGTAGTGTTACTGTGACGTGCATCACGTGCGCTTCCGTTTGGCGCGGCCTCTCCGGTTACGTACCGTCGCTTCTCGGTTGGCCCCGACCGACCAGAGCACCACCCGGAACGCCACGCACCGAACCTGTCCACCGGCGTCCCGGGAACACCCCCGAGCGAGAGACAACCGCCGGACAGGAGCTGGGCGACACCCCGGGCCCCGAACCCGAGTCGCCCGAGCAGGTGCGGGTGGGCCGAGAGGGAAATGGCTTCTTACCGAGGCAAGCACCGTCCGTCCGTGTCCCCCGCCGCCCGTCGTGTCGCGAAGGTCGCCGTCGCCGGCGTCATCGTCGGCGCGCCGCTGGCCATGGCCGCCGGCACCGCGTCCGCACAGGGCTCCGGCGTCAACTGGGACGTGGTCGCCGCGTGCGAGAGCGGCGGCAACTGGAGCATCAACACCGGCAACGGCTACTACGGCGGCCTGCAGTTCCTGCCGTCCACGTGGCGCGCCAACGGTGGCTCCGGGATGCCCAATCAGGCGTCCCGCGAGGAGCAGATCCGGGTCGCCGAGAACGTCCTGGCCACCCAGGGCATCCAAGCCTGGCCCGTCTGCGGCCCCAAGGGCCTCGGCGGCGCCGCGGCCCCCGTCCGCCAGGCCCCGGTCCAGCAGCAGCAGCAGCAGAGCGCGCCCGCGCCGGTGCAGCGGCAGCAGTCCGCCCCGGTCCAGCAGCAGGCCGCCCCCGCCCCCGTCGTGGTGGCGCTGCCGTCGTCCAACCCCCAGGGCGACTACGAGGTCAAGGCGGGCGACAGCCTGTCCAAGATCGCGGACGAGCTGAAGGTCGAGGGCGGCTGGGCGAAGCTCCACGAGCTGAACAAGGACTTCATCCCGAACGCCGACCTGATCATGCCGGGCATGAAGATCGCCACCAAGTGATCGTGGTCGGCGCGAGCCGACGCACCACCGGCTGAGGACCCCGACCGCCTTCCCCCGGCGGCCGGGGTCCTTCCCCGTTCCAGGGCTTTCCTCAGGGCATGTTGACCCACTCGTCGGCGCCGTCGGCGAACACCTGCCGCTTCCACACCGGCAGCCGCCGCTTCACCTCGTCGACGAGGTCGGAGCACACGTCGAACGCCTCGCGCCGGTGCTCGGCGGCCACCGCGACCGCCAGCGCCACGTCACCGATGGCCAGCGCCCCGACCCGGTGCGACACGGCGACCGCCCGCACCCCCTCGACGCCGGCCACCACGTCGGCGACCACCTCGGCCACCACGGCGGCGGCCGTCGGGTGCCCGACGTACTCCAGCTCCCGCACCGAGCGCCCGCCGTCGTGGTCGCGGACCACCCCGGCGAACGTGACGACCGCCCCGGCCGCCGCGTGCGCCACCAGCGCGGCGTGCTCCTCCACCGACAGCGGCTGGTCGCTGACGGTCGCCCGCAGCACCTCGGTCACGCGTGGTCACCCCCCGCCACCTGGTCGACGGCGTGCTCCAGCACGGCGTCGAGCACCCCCAGCCCGTCCCGCACCCCGCCCGGCGACCCGGGCAGGTTCACCACGAACGTGCGACCCGCGACCCCGGCCACCCCGCGCGACAGCACGGCGGTGGGCACCCGCGGCCAGGCCGACAGGCGGATGGCGTCCGCCACGCCCGGCACCTCGCGGTCGAGCACCGAGCGGGTCGCCTCCGGCGTGCGGTCGGTGGGGCTGATGCCCGTGCCGCCGGTCGTGACCACCACGTGCACGCCGTCCGCGACGGCCGCGCGCAGCGCCTCGGCGACCGGGTCGCCGTCCGGCACGACCACCGCGTCCGGCACGGCGTAGCCGCGCTCGCGCAGCCAGTCGACGATGAGCGGGCCGCCGCGGTCCTCGTACACCCCGGCGGAGGCCCGGTTGGAGGCGGTGACCACGCGCGCGGTGCGCGGCCGAGACGTCGCGGGAGACGTCGCAGGAGGCGTCACGGGCGGCGTCACGGGCGGCGTCACGGGCGGCGTCACGGGCGGCGTCACGGGCGGCGTCACGGGCGCTCCCAGAGGCCGGTCTTGCCGCCCTCCTTGCGCTCGACCCGCACCGCGTCCATCGTCGCCGCCGGGTCGACCGCCTTCACCATGTCGTGCAGGGTCAGCCCGGCCACGGCTACCGCGGTCAGCGCCTCCATCTCCACGCCGGTGCGGTCGGTGGTGCGCGCGGTGGCCGTGACGCGGACCTCGGCGTCGCCGAGCTCCAACTCCACCTTGACGCTCGACAGCGCGATCGGGTGGCACAGCGGCACCAGGTCCGGCGTGCGCTTGGCCGCCATGATCCCGGCGATGCGGGCCGTGGCGAGCGCGTCGCCCTTGGGCAGGCCGTCGCGGGCGAGCAGCGCCACCACCTCGGCGGTCGTGCGCAGCACGCCGGAGGCGACGGCGGTGCGCGTGGTCGGCTCCTTGCCGGACACGTCGACCATCCGGGCCGCCCCGGCTTGGTCCAGGTGCGTGAACTGCTGGGTCATGCCGCCGATGCTAGGCCCCGGCGGCACGACCCACCCCGGGTCACGCCGGGTCGGCCGCCGCCTTGCGCACCGCGTCGGCCACGGCGGGCGCCACGGAGGTGTCGAACACGCTGGGCACGATGAACGACGCGTTGAGCCGATCGCCGTCCACCACGTCGGCGATGGCGTTGGCCGCGGCCAGCAGCATCGCGTCGGTGATCGTCCGCGCGTGGGCGTCCAGCAGGCCCCGGAACACGCCGGGGAACGCCAGCACGTTGTTGATCTGGTTGGGGAAGTCGCTGCGCCCGGTGGCCACGACGGCGGCGTGCTTCTGCGCCTCCATCGGGTCGATCTCCGGGTCCGGGTTGGCCAGCGCGAACACGATGGCGTCGGGGTTCATCGTGGCGACCTGCTCGGCGCCGAACAGGTTCGGGGCCGACACGCCGATGAACACGTCCGCGCCGACCAGCGCGTCGTGCAGCCGGCCGCTGACGTTGTCCTTGTTGGTGGCGGCGGCGATGGACCTCAGGTTGTCGTCCAGGCCGGGCCGGTCGCGGTGCACGATGCCGTCCACGTCGACCGCGACCACGTCACCGGGCTCCTGCTTGAGCAGCAGCCGGATGATCGCCGAGCCCGCCGCGCCCACGCCGCACACCACGAGCTTGCAGTCGGAGATCTTCTTGCCGACGACGCGCAGCGCGTTGCGCAGGGCGCCGACCACGACGATCGCGGTGCCGTGCTGGTCGTCGTGGAAGACGGGGATGTCGAGCTTCTCGCGCAGCCGGGCCTCGATCTCGAAGCAGCGCGGCGCGGCGATGTCCTCCAGGTTGATGCCGCCGTAGACGGGGGCGATCAGCTCCACCGCGCGGATGATCTCCTCGGTGTCCTGGGTGTCCAGGCACACCGGCCACGCGTCGACGCCCGCGAACTTCTTGAACAGCGCCGCCTTGCCCTCCATCACCGGCAGCGCGGCGGCCGGGCCGAGGTTGCCCAGGCCCAGCACGGCCGAGCCGTCGGTGACCACGGCGACCGTGTTGCGCTTGATGGTCAGCCGGCGGGCGTCGTCCGGGTTCTCGGCGATGGCCTGGCAGACGCGGGCGACACCGGGCGTGTAGGCGCGGGAGAGGTCGTCGCGGTTGCGCAGCGGCACCTTGGACGAGATCTCGATCTTGCCGCCGAGGTGGACCAGGAACGTCCGGTCGGACACCTTGCGGACGACGATCCCGGGCAGCAGCTCCAGGGTGTCGGTGATGTCCTTCGCGTGGTTGGCCGAGAGGGCGTTGCACGTGAGGTCGATGATGACGCGGTCGGTGTGGGACTCGACGACGTCGAAGGCCGTGATGACGCCGCCGGCCCGACCGACCGCCGAGGTGAGGTCACCCGC
Organism: Saccharothrix sabaoui; assembly: GCF_051756985.1. Taxonomy (NCBI): domain Bacteria; kingdom Bacillati; phylum Actinomycetota; class Actinomycetes; order Pseudonocardiales; family Pseudonocardiaceae; genus Saccharothrix; species Saccharothrix sabaoui. The sequence goes on along the minus strand of NZ_JBPKJK010000250.1, from coordinate 4,326 downwards.
GGCCGACGCCGACGGCGGGGCCTCCAGGCGGACGGTGATCGAGTAACCAGGGCCGGGGACCGGCATCGAACCTCCCAGAACTGCACTGCTCAGGCGGGAGTCGAGAGTAGTCCCGGACGAATTGCGGAACGCGCGCGGCTCGACGGCCGCGCGCGCCACTTCGGGGCTAGCGGTTGATCTCGGTGACCGGGTGGTGGTATCCGAGCTCCTCGACCGGCAGCGGGAAGGTGACCTTGCCGAACGGGGACAGCGCGCCCTGCACGTCGGCGGCCAACTCGCTGACCGCGTGCTTGTCGCCTTCCGGGGCCTCCGGCCAGTTCGGGTCGATGCGCTCGGGGCGGAGCTTGGCCACTGTTCCTCCTCGGTGGTGCCTGCTTCGCGGACAAGTGTGCCTCACGTCGCGGCCCCGGTCCCGGCGCGGGGACCGGACCGGTCCCGGGGTACCCGGAATCCGAGAGCATCGTCACCTGTGGCCTGGCTAACCCGGGTCGCGGCGGTCGGGGTGGTGCCCACCGCCGTGCCGCCCCGGGCGGCGGGCATATAACGTGGTGGGGATGTCCGGCACCACCCTCGCCGAGTGGCTGCGGGCGCAGGACGACACCGCGCTCGTGGCACTGCTGCGCGCCCGGCCGGACCTGGCCACGCCGCCGCCCGCCGACACCTCCGTCCTGGCGACGCGCATCGGCTCGCGCGCCTCGGTGGCGCGGGCGTGCGAGGACCTCGACACGATGACGCTCACCGTGCTCGAAGCGCTGCTCGTGCTGGACGCGGACCTCGCCCCGGTCGGCGTGAAGGCCGTCCGGGCGCTGTTCGGCCGGACCGACGTGCGGCCCGCCCTCGCGGTGCTGCGGGCGCGGGCGCTGCTGTGGGGGCCCGACGACGCCCTCTCCACCCCGCCCGCGACCCGGGACGCGGTCAACCCGTTCCCGTGCGGCCTGGGGCGCTCCGTGCCCGCCCTCGCCGACGCGGACGTCGACGACCTCCCCGAGGACGAGCGGCGGGTGCTGCTGGCCCTCGCCGCCGGGCCGCCGGTCGGGCAGACGAAGGACGCGGCGCAGGTCGTGCCCCTGGCGAGCGCGACGACGCCGATCCAGAAGCTGCTCGCCCGCGGCCTGCTGGTCCGGCGCGACGCGCGGACCGTGGAGCTGCCGCGCGAGATCGGGCTGAAGGTGCGCGGCAGGTCCCCGCTCGGCCCGGTCCAGGCGGTGGAACCCGCGCTGGGCACGGTGGCGCGCGACCCGTCGGTGGTCGACCACACCGGCGGCGGCGAGGCGCTGGAGCTGACCCGGCACGTGGAGGGGCTGCTGCGGAGCTGGTCCGACGAGCCGCCCGCGGTGCTGCGGTCGGGCGGCGTCGGCGTGCGCGAGCTGCGCAAGCTCGCCAAGGACCTGGACGTGGACGAACGCCGGGCCGCGCTGCTGGTGGAGCTGGTCGTCAACGCGGGCCTGGTCGCCGACAGCGACGGGACCGAACCCGGGTGGGTGCCGACGACGCAGACCGACGCGTGGCTGGTCGCCGCGCCCGAGCACCGGTGGGCGACGCTCGCCCAGGCGTGGGTGGACCTGCCCCGGCTGCCGGGCCTGATCGGGCAGCGCGACGACCGCGACCGCCTGCTCAACGCCCTCGCCCCCGAGCTGAACCGGCCGGCCGCGCCGCGCGACCGGCGGCGCGTGCTGGAGGCGCTCGCCGCGCTGGAGCCCGGCACCGCGGTCACCGACCCGGGCGAGCTGGCCGCCGTGCTGGCGTGGCGCGCCCCCCGGCGGGGCGGCCGGCTGCGCGACGAGCTGGTCCGCTGGACCGTGGAGGAGGGCACGTCGGTGGGCGTGCTCGCGCTGGGCGCGCTCACCGCGCAGGGCCGCACCCTGCTCGCCGAGGGACCGGCCGCGGCGGCCAAGCGGCTCGCCGACGCGCTGCCCGCGCCGGTCGACCACGTGCTGGTGCAGGCCGACCTGACGGTGGTCGCGCCCGGCCGGCTCGACCCGGAGCTGGCCGACGAGATCGCGCTGGTCGCGGACGTCGAGTCGGCGGGCGGGGCCACCGTGTACCGGGTGCACGAGGGGTCGGTGCGGCGGGCGTTCGACGCGGGCCGCAGCGCCGCCGACCTGCACGAGCTGTTCCGGTCGCGGTCGCGGACGCCGGTCCCGCAGTCGCTGACCTACCTGATCGACGACGCGGCCCGCCGGCACGGCAGGCTGCGCGGCGGCGCGGCCGGGTCGTTCCTGCGCTGCGACGACCCCGTGCTGATCGCCGAGGTCCTCGCGCACCCGGCGGCCGAGCGGCTGGAGCTGCGCCGGATCGCGCCGACCGTGGTGGTCTGCCCGCTGCCGCTGGCCGAGGTGCTGGACGTGCTGCGGGCCGCCGGCTTCGCGCCCGCCGCGGAGGGCGCGGACGGCGGGGTGCTCGACCTGCGCGGGGGCGGGCGGCGGATCGCGGGCAAGGGCCGCCGCAGGCCCGCGCAGCCCACCACGCCGTCCGACGAGCAGCTCGGCGAGCTGGTGCGCCTGGTGCGGGCGGGCGACCGCGCGGCGACCACCGCGGGCGGTGCCCGCGTGTCCGTGCCGGGTCACCTGGGCGCGGGACCGTCCGCCACCCTCGACCTGCTCCAGCGGGCCGCCAGGCTGGGCCGCAACGTGCTGGTCGACTTCGTCGACGGGCACGGCACGGCGGCGCGGCGCGTCATCACGCCGCAGGTCGTGGGCGGTGGCGTGCTGGAGGGCGTGGACGTCAGCTACGGCGAGGTGCGCCGGTTCCCGCTGCACCGCATCACGTCGGCCGCGCTGGTCGAGGACGACGGCGCGTAGTCACCGGACGTGGCGCGCGACCACCTGCCGGCGACCTGGCGCCGGGAGCGGGGCGCCCCCGGGTCCGGACACGCCTCAGGGTCCGGACACGCCTCAGGGTCCGGACACGCCTCAGGGCGGCCTCCCGCGAGGGGGCCGCCCCGAGGAGCGAAGGGGGTGTCAGCCCGCGCGGACCGACATCCACTGGCGCATGGCGTGCTCCACCAGCGTGATCAGGGTCTGCTTGGTCGACTGGCGGTTGCGCGCGTCGCACGTCACGATCGGCACCGACTGGTCGATGGTCAGCGCGTCGCGCACGTCCTCGATCCGGTGGTGCAGCAGACCGTCGAAGCAGTTCACGCCGACCACGTACGGCAGCTGCCGGTCGTCGAAGAAGTCGATCGACGCGAACGCGTCGGCCAGCCTGCGCGTGTCCACCAGCACGATCGCGCCGATCGCACCCCGCACCAGGTCGTCCCACATGAACCAGAACCGGTGCTGACCCGGCGTCCCGAACAGGTACAGGATCAGGTCCTGGTCCAGTGACACGCGACCGAAGTCCATGGCCACCGTCGTCGTGACCTTGTTCGGCGTCGCCGAGAGGTCGTCGACCCCGGCGCTGGCCTCGGTCATCACCGCTTCGGTGGTCAGCGGAACGATCTCCGACACGGAACCGACGAACGTAGTCTTGCCCACGCCGAAGCCACCGGCCACCACGATCTTCGCGGAGGTCGTAGGCTTCCGTGCGCCTTCGGCCGCGTTGGGGCTAGAGCCTGCGAAGCCCACTGAGCACCCTCTCAAGGAAATCAATGGACGGCCTGTCCCCCACGACCAAGCCACCCTGGTGAATCAAAACCAAACCCATGCTCGCCATGTCGCCGATGAGCACCCGCGCCACGCCGAGGGGCAGTCGGAGGTGCGCGGCGACCTCGGCCACCGACCTGGTGTCGGTGCAGAGCCCGCAGATCGACCTGTGCTCGGGGAGCACGGCCGCGTCCCGGTCGAGGCCCTTCTCGCTGGTGGAGATCAGGGCCTCGATCGCGAGGTCGTAGTCGGGCCGGGTGCGGCCACCGGTCCTGGTGTACGGGCGGACGAGCGAACCCGACTCGGCGGCCGGGTTCTCCTCCCGTCGCACGACCGGCTGCGGACCGGTCGTGTAGGGCACCTGTTCCGGCACGCTGTCGGGCAGGCCGTGGGCACCGAACAGGTCGGCGCCCGGACCTCCGAACAACCCGCTGCCGTACCCGTCGATGTCGAACCGGTTGGGAACGTCGTCGTAGCCGTACGACGAGTCGTCAACCTCACGCTGTGACATGTCGCCTTGCCCCTGCCCTGTGCCTTCGACCCGTGGTGGCCGCGCCTGTCCGGCCCGGCCGGCCGTCCACGAGTTGGGTGCGTCCTCGGCTTCCTCGTCCTGTGTGGGGTCGGCATCCGGCTCAGCGAAACGGAAACCGCCGACCGCCCACTCCTGGTAGTTGAAGTTCCTACCGAAGCGGCGGCCACCGGCGCCAGATCGTTCAGCCATTTACCCTCACCCCCACGATCT